>NZ_QTKI01000103.1:0-13312 GCF_010820945.1 Rhodopseudomonas sp. BR0C11 | reverse complement strand
CCTCGTAATTGTCGCTGAAGGCGTGACCACCGCTGCCGTCGGCGACGAAGTACAGATCGCGGGTGCGCGCCGGATTGGCGGCCGCCTCCAGTGAGGCGCGCCCCGGATTGGCGATCGGCCCCGGCGGCAATCCGTCGATCACATAGGTGTTGTACGGGGACGGCTGGGTGATCTCGCTGCGCTTGATCGGACGGCCGAGCGTGCCCTTGCCGCCGACGAGTCCGTAGATGATCGTCGGGTCGGACTGCAGCCGCATCTTCTTCTGCAGCCGATTGACGAACACCGCGGCGACGCGGGTGCGCTCATCCGGCTTGCCGGTCTCTTTCTCCACCAGCGACGCCAGCGTCACCAGCTGCTCGGGCGTCTTGATCGGCAGGTCCTGACTGCGACGCTCCCAGATCTCGCTGAGCACCCGCTTCTGCGCCTGCTGCAAGCGGTGGATCACCTGCTCGCGCGGCGTACCACGGGGAAATTTGTAGGTCTCCGGCAGCAACGTTCCTTCACGCGGAATTTCACGAATACTGCCGGTGAAGATCGGATTGTCGGACAGGCGCTCGACGATCTGCTCCGAAGTCAGTCCTTCGGGAATCGTCACCGCGTGCTGAACCACCTTGCCTTCGACGATGGTTCCAATCACGTCGCGCAGGCTGGCGCTCTTCTGAAACAGATACTCACCGGGCTTGAGTTCAGTGCGGGCGCGCAGCGCCATCACGCCGCCCGCAAACACCAGCCACCCGTCTTCGATCACGCCTTCGCGTTTCAGGATCTGTGCGATGTCGTCGAGACCCGCGCGCTGCGGGATGTTGACGACCTTGTCCTGCGCGAGCGGGCCCGGCGCTTCGAGCTTGTTCTTGCCATACACGTACAAGCCGCCGGCACCGATCATCACAACCACGATGAAGGTGATGATCGCATTGCCGATGATGACCAGCGGATTGCGGGCATGATCGGACCGCTTCGGCGGCGGCGGAAGCTGCTCCGGCTCAAGCGCCGCACGCGGGCTTCTCGGCGAAATCGGCGGCCTTTCACTCATCGGTGCAACCTGAATCCTGTCGGCTCGCATTGGGGCCGGCGCAATCTGCACCGGCGACATTCGGGATCACGACTTCGATGCAATGTCCGATCTGGAGTCTATCCAGGCGGATGAGGGCTGCAACCGATCATACTCCGAAACTAACGGACCGCGTAGGGTTTAGCAGCGATTGCGGCGAAACGGTGGATGAAGGCGCGCGCGTTAGTTCGGCACGCGCTGCAACAGCAGCGACGCATTGGTGCCACCGAACCCGAAAGAGTTCGACAACGCAACGTTGATCTCGCGCGACCGCGGCTTCCACGGCACCAGATCGATCGCGGTCTCGACCGAAGGATTGTCGAGATTGATCGTCGGCGGCGCGACGTTGTCGCGAATCGCCAGCACGCAGAAGATCGCTTCCACGGCACCGGCAGCGCCGAGCAGATGGCCGATCGACGACTTGGTCGACGACATCGACACGCGCGAGGCCGCGTTCCCCAAGAGACGCTGCGCCGCACCGAGTTCGATCTCGTCGCCGAGCGGCGTCGAGGTGCCGTGCGCGTTGATGTAGTCGATGTCCGACACCGCGATGCCGCCACGCTTGATCGCGGCGCTCATGCAACGGAACGCACCGTCACCATCCGAGCTCGGCGCGGTGATGTGATGAGCGTCGCCCGACAGACCGTAGCCGATCACTTCGGCATAGATCCGTGCGCCACGCGCCTTGGCGTGCTCGTACTCTTCCAGCACGACGACGCCCGCGCCCTCGCCCATCACGAAGCCGTCGCGATCCTTGTCATAGGGCCGCGAAGCCTTGGTCGGCGCATCGTTGAAACCGGTGGACAGCGCACGCGCGGCGGCGAAGCCGGCCATCGCCAGACGGCTGATCGGAGATTCGGTGCCGCCGGCAACCATCACGTCGGCGTCGCCGAGCGCGATCAGCCGCGCCGCATCCCCGATCGCATGCGCGCCGGTCGAGCACGCGGTGACGACCGCGTGGTTCGGACCCTTGAGGCCGAATTCGATCGAGACGTAGCCCGACGCCAGATTGATCAGGCGGCCGGGAATGAAAAACGGAGAGATCCTGCGCGGGCCGCGCTGCTCGAGCAGCAGCGCCGTCTCGGCGATGCCCTGCAGACCACCGATGCCGGAGCCGATCAGCACGCCCGAGGCGCAGCGCTCTTCTTCGGTGGAGGGACGCCAGCCGGCGTCATCGAGCGCCTGACGCGCCGCCGCCATCGCATAGACGATGAAGTCGTCGACCTTGCGCTGGTCTTTCGGCTCCATCCATTGATCAGGATTGAAGGTGCCGTTGGTACCGTCGCCACGCGGAATGATGCAGGCGATCTGGCTGGCGATATCCGACACGTCGAACGCGTCGATCTTGCGTGCACCGCTTTCGCCGGCAAGCACGCGGCTCCAGGTTGGTTCGACGCCGCAGCCCAGCGGCGACACCATGCCAAGGCCCGTGACGACAACCCGTCTCATCTCCAGCACTCCGGCGTAGAATGCGCGATGCAAAATAAGAAGCCGGTGGACCGCTTTTGTGCGGTCCGTCCGGCTTCCATCACACCGCGCGGAGCGTCAGCTCTTTGCGTTCTTCTCGAGAAACTTGGTGGCGTCGCCGACGGTGAGAATCGTCTCGGCGGCATCGTCCGGAATTTCGCAGCCGAACTCTTCTTCGAACGCCATCACGAGTTCGACGGTGTCGAGGCTGTCGGCGCCGAGATCGTCGATGAAGCTGGCGCTATCGACAACTTTCTCGGGTTCGACACCAAGGTGTTCGACCACGATCTTCTTAACCCGCTCGCCAATCTCACTCATCTATTTAACCCCGTGCTGTTCCGTTTCGACCCGACCGACAGACGATACGAGCCATCGTGGTGCGTCAACTCGCTAAGTTCCCGTCGCATCGCGAAGTGTGTTGATTTTGCCCCCGTCCCCGGGTCGAAGCCGACCACCCGGGCGGCAAGCTCCCCATCGCCAATATACAGGGTTTGGACATCCTGCAATGGCCTTCTTTGCTTGTCCGCCAGTGGTTCGGTTATCATACTTCCGATGCATTGACCACAAGCCCGCGGCGACTGCGGGGGACCGCGTGCGCCGCCACAAGCTCGCAGATTGCTGTCAGATCATCGCCATCCCGCCGTTGACGTGAATGGTCTGACCGGTGACGTAGGCGGCCTCATTTGAACTGAGATAAACCGCCGCAGCCGCAATGTCGTCCGGCGTGCCGAGCCGGCCGGCCGGCACCTTGCCGAGAATCGCCTCGCGCTGCTTGTCATTGAGAACGTCAGTCATCGGCGTCGCGATGAAGCCCGGCGCAATGCAGTTCGCCGTGACGTTGCGCTTGGCGTATTCGGCGCCGAGCGTCTTGATCATGCCGATCAAGCCCGCCTTCGAGGCCGTGTAGTTGCCCTGCCCCGGATTGCCGGTGACGCCGACCACCGAAGTGATTGCGATGATGCGGCCGAACTTCTTGCGCATCATCAGCTTGGTGGCGGCGCGCGTCAGCCGGAAGGTCGCCGTGAGGTTGACCTTGATCACCTCGTCCCAATCCTCGTCGCGCAATTGCACGAACAGATTGTCGCGGGTGATACCTGCGTTACATACCAGGATGTCGAGCCCGCCCATGGCCTCGGCCGCAGCCGGCACCAGCGCCTCGACGTCCGCCGCATCCGACAGATTGCAAGGCAGCACGTGCACGCGTTCGCCGAGCTTGCCGGCCAGCGCGTCGAGCGCCTCGCGCCTCGTGCCGGAGATCGCCACGGTGGCACCCTGGCCGTGCAGCGCCTGGGCGATCGCGCCGCCGATGCCGCCGGTTGCGCCGGTGACCAGCGCGGTTCTGCCTGTCAGATCGAACATCTCGCCTCCTTGTGCCGGCTTATGCCGAGCGTCCGGCCGCCAGCGCGTCTTTCGCCGACGCGATGTCGTTGGGGCCACCTACGGAAATACCAGTCGCGCCATCCGCGATCCGCTTCACCAGGCCACTCAGCACCTTGCCGGCGCCGATCTCCAGAAACTGGTTCACGCCCTGCGACGCCATGAAGGCAACCGACTCGCGCCAACGCACGGTCCCGGTGACCTGCTCGACCAGGCGGCGGCGGATTTCATCCGGATCGGTGATCGGCGACGCCAGAACGTTGGCGACCAGCGGTGCCGCCGGTGCCTTGATGGTGACGCCCGCGAGCGCCTCGGCCATGGCTTCGGCCGCTGGCTGCATCAGCGAACAATGGAACGGAGCGGACACCGGCAGCAGCATCGCACGCTTGGCACCCTTGCCCTTGGCGATCTCGACCGCGCGCTCCACCGCGTCCTTATGACCGGAGACCACGACCTGTCCGCCGCCATTATCATTGGCGGCCTGGCAGACCTGGCCCTGCGCGGCTTCGGCCGCCACGGCGACGGCGGTGTCGTAATCGAGGCCGAGCAGCGCGGCCATCGCGCCGACGCCGACCGGCACCGCCTTCTGCATTGCCTGACCACGGATCCGCAGCAGCCGCGCGGTGTCGCTCACGCTCAGGCTGCCGGCCGCCGCCAGCGCGGAATATTCGCCGAGCGAATGACCGGCCACGAAAGCGGCATCCTTGCCGACCGACACACCGGCTTCAGACTCCAGCACGCGCATCGTCGCCAGCGACACCGCCATCAGCGCCGGCTGCGCGTTCTCGGTGAGCTGCAGCGTTTCGGCCGGACCTTCCCAGATGATCGAGGTCAGCTTTTCGCCGAGCGCCGCGTCGACTTCGTCGAACACCGCCCGTGCCGCCGGGAAGGCTTCGGCGAGCGCCTTGCCCATGCCCACGGCCTGGGACCCCTGCCCCGGAAAAGTGAATGCTGCGGTCATCTGGATTCCTGAACCTGTCTCTGAAGTCGGGGCCGTAAGACACCGCCCGGCCCCGTCGTGTCAAGTTGACTGCTGTCTAACATCCTTTCGAACAGCCCTGTGACTCACAGGCTTGTTGTCATCGTCTCGGCAACGCCTCTCAGAGTCGAACGGCCGGCATCTGCGAAATGCATTTACCGTACAGGAAGGTGCGTACGACTTTTAAGGAACCCATCAACGCTTTCCCGGCTACCGCTATCACCAGCACAGCGGACGATTATTCCTCATGCGATTGATCAGCGAACGATACTTGCCTTCGACAAATGCGAGCTTTTTTCGCGCAATTGGCCCATCCAGTCCGATCATCACTTGGCTGATCAGCGGCCCGCAGCCGCAGCCCGCCTCGATCGTTCGCAAATTGCTGCTGCATACGCAGACCAGGAAGCGGACGCTGGTGCTGGCGATCTTCTCCACAACTCTGATGGCCGCGGTGGTCGCCGCGACCACCGGTGCAATCTGGGCGATGGTCTGGCTCGCGGTCGAACTCGGGTTCGGTGCAGCACGCTACGCCGCGCTTGCTGCATTGCAGCGCGACGAAGCGGCCGGTCGCGCCGGCAATGCGGTCCTGCCGCTCTATCTCGGCATGTCCTGGGCGATTTGCTACGGAATTGGTTGCGGGCTTTGCGCTATCTCCGGCGAGTGGCTGCTGATTTTGATGGCGGGCATCTTCATCTCCGGCCTTGCGGGCGGCATCTCGTCCCGCAACTCGGGCACGCCGCGCTACGGAATTACGCTGATCTATCTGCTCGGCACGCCCTACAGCGTGGCGATGGTGCTGTCGCCGCTGCCCTATATGTACATCGTCGGACTGCTCGTTCCGATCTGGGGCCTGGGCATGGCTCTCGTCTTGCTCGAGAATTACGAGGTGCTGCTCAACCTGTTTCTCTCCGAGCGGAAGAATCGCCGTCTCGCCAACTACGATTCTCTCACCGGGCTTCCCAACCGGGTGCTGAAGCGGCAGCGGTTCGAACGATTGCTGCGCGGGGCTGATGCGGCCGGCCACCAGCCACTCACCGTGTTCTGTCTGGACCTCGACGGCTTCAAGAGCGCCAACGACCGGTTCGGACATGCCGCCGGCGATGCCGTGCTCGTTTCGGTCGCGGAGCGGCTCCGCAGCAGCGTCCGCGAGCAGGATCAGGTGTTTCGCGTCGGCGGCGACGAATTCGTGGTTCTGCTGCCCGGAACACGGACAGACGACGCGGCTCCCGTCGCTCAGCGAATCATCGCGGCGATTGCCGAGCCATTCGAACTGGCGGGCCACGGCCGGCTCGACATCGGCGTCAGCATCGGCGCGGCGACCTTCCCAGAGGATGGCGCGACGGTGGACGACCTGCTCCGGGCCGCCGATATTGCCATGTATCAGGCCAAACGTCAGGGAAAGGGCCGGTTCGTGGCATCCAGCCTCACCGGCACAGCCGCTCGACCACCCGCACCCGCTACCGCCAACCTGACTCTCCCCTCGAGACGCCGGGCACTGGAATCGGCCGACCGGTGGCCGAAACGGCAGCTTCAGTCCCTTGCCAAGGCGACCGAAATCCGTATAACGGCGCATCCGCAGATCCCGGCCGGGAGCTGAACGGACGGTCTCACCATGATCTCCCCTGGGCTTTATCTCCCTTGGCGATTTTGATGCGGCAGGGCCAGTCGGCTCGTCGTCCCGTGCTTCCGCCTTCTGAGCAGTCGAGTCCTTTCCGAAGGGTTCGAAGGGCTTGCCGCCGGTTCTGCGCTAACACGAGAAAGGACAACCATGCCTCTTTATGAGCATGTATTTTTGGCGCGCCAGGATGCCAGCGCCCAGCAGGTCGAAGAGCTCACCACCCAGATCACCGGCGTGATCGAAGGTCTCGGCGGCAAGGTCACCAAGACCGAGTCGTGGGGCCTGCGCTCCCTGACCTACCGCATGAACAAGAACCGCAAGGCGCATTTCGTGCTGCTGAACATCGACGGCCCGGCCGCGGTGGTCGCCGAGATCGAGCGCCAGGAGCGGATCAACGAAGACGTCATCCGTTATCTGACGGTGCGCGTCGACGAACACGAGGAAGGCCCCTCGGCGATGATGCGCAAGGCCGATCGGGATCGCGAACGCGACGACCGTGGCCCCCGCGAGGGTGGCTTCCGCGGTGATCGCGAAGGCCGTGGCGACCGCGACGGTTTCCGTGGCGATCGTGGTCAGCGCCGTCCGCGTGAAGACGCCGACGCCCCCGCAGCAGCAGTCGAGGAGTAAGCATCATGGCTGAAGCAGGTGCACGCCGTCCGTTCTTCCGCCGCCGCAAGACCTGCCCGTTCACGGGAGCGAATGCGCCGAAGATCGATTACAAGGACTCCAAGCTGCTGATGCGTTACGTCTCGGAGCGCGGCAAGATCGTGCCGAGCCGCATCACCGCCGTGTCCGCCAAGAAGCAGCGCGAGCTCGCGCGCGCCATCAAGCGCGCCCGCTTCCTCGGTCTGCTGCCCTACGTGATCCGCTAATCGAAGCAGCCCCGCGGCGTCCGCGCCGCGGGGGTCTCCTCTTTTTTCTCATAAGGCTTCCGGGTCGTCCGGTCGCCGATGGTTGGGGCAATATGCCTCTAACCGCTCGAAGGGAGCGGGACAGCTGATGATGATCAACATTCTGATCGCGCTCGCCGCCGGCTGTGCTTCGGCGCTGATGTTCGTCTCGATCGTTTCGGGCGCGCTGATCTCCCTGCTGCTGTTCTATCTGGCACCGCTGCCGCTGATGGTGGCCGCGCTTGGCTGGGGCGTGCTCGCCGCCGCGATCGGCGGTCTGGTCGCCGCCATCGGCCTCGCTGCGCTGGTCAGCTTCTCCTACGCCATCGCATTTGTCGTGACGATCGCCGTGCCGGCCTGCTGGCTTGGTCATCTCGCGCTGCTGGCGCGCCCCGCGGAAGCCGCGCAAGGCGAAACGCCCGCGCTGGAATGGTATCCGGTCGGCCGCCTTGTGGTGTGGATGGCCGGCTTTGCCGCCACCACCACGATGGCCGCTCTGTTCACGCTCGGCACCGACGGCGCCGCCATCAATGACGGCCTTCGCAACGGCCTGCAGCGCGCGCTCGGTCCGCGCAGCACGCCCGGCAGCGACGCCGCGCTGGTCGACGCGCTGGTGGCGATCGCGCCGCCTGCCGCCGCCACGGTGGCGATGGTGACGCTCACGCTCAATCTGTGGCTGGCTGGCAAGATTACCTCCGCCTCCAACCGCCTCGGCCGGCCGTGGCCGGATCTGCGCACCGTGACGCTGCCGCCGATGACTCTGGCGGTGTTGTCGCTGGCGCTCGCACTCAGCTTCGTCGGCGGCCTGACCTCGATGTTCGGCAAGACCGCCAGCGCGGCGCTGTTCGTCGCCTATGGGCTCACCGGTGCGGCGACCCTGCACACGCTGACGATGGCGTCGCGCAGCCGCCTGTTTCTGCTCAGCTCGACCTACGCGTTGATGCTGATCTTCCTGTGGCCCGCCGTCGGCCTGATCGCCCTCGGCCTCGGCGACGCCTTCCTCAATCTACGGCAGCGCTACTTCGAGCGCCGCTCAATGCCGCCTCCCCCTACTCACTAGTTCAACATCTTTCGCAAACACACGAGGAGATCATCATGGAAGTCATTCTACTGGAACGTGTCGCCAAGCTCGGTCAGATGGGCGAGCTGGTCCGCGTCAAGGACGGTTTCGCGCGCAACTTCCTGCTGCCGCGCGGCAAGGCGCTGCGCGCCACCGCCGCCAACCGCGAGAAGTACGAGCACATGAAGGCCGATCTCGAGGCGCGTAACATCGCCGCGAAGGCCGAGGCCACCAAGGTCGCGGAGAAGATCGAAGGTCAGAACGTGGTGGTCATCCGCCAGGCGTCGGAAGGCGGCCAGCTGTTCGGTTCGGTGTCGGTGCGCGACATCATCGCCAGCTTCGACGGCCAGGGCGTCAAGATCGATCGCAGCCAGGTGCTGCTCGACGCCCCGATCAAGACCATCGGCAAGCACTCGATCCAGGTCGCGGTGCATCCGGAAGTCGAAGTCGAAGTGTCGGTCACCGTGGCGCGCAGCGCCGAGGAAGCCGAGCGCATCAACCGCGGTGAAGACATCTCGACCCGCCGCGAGGACGAAGACGCTGCCGCCGAGGCGCTGGCCGCCGCCGGCGAGTTCTTCGATCCGGACGCGGAGTTCGGCGAAGAGCAGCCGGCCGAGCAGTAAGCCTCGCCTGCAGCCGATCATCTCCAGAGCCCGGCCTGAGCAATCAGGCCGGGCTTTCTGTTGCCCACTCACAGGCCGGGCACACTCTCCAGAACCAAGCCTTGGCTGCCGACAAACGAAAAAGGGCCGCGCATCGCGCGGCCCTTTGATCGTCAGAACACCTGAGTGGTTATTTCGAGGCCGGCACGTCGCCCGATCCAGACGGCGCCTGCGCGGGCGGCGGCACCACTTCGGTCGACGGCGCCGATGGCGTTTCCGACTGTCGGGCCGGCGGACCGGCCGGTGACGGCGGCGGAGCAGCCGGCTTCGGCGTCGCGGCGGCCGGCGCAGCAAATTCGGGCGCCTTGGTCTCGGACGGAGCCGCCGGCTTGGCCGGCTCAGGCTCCGCAGCCTTCGGCGCCGGGGTCACCGCAGGCACCGGATCGGTGCGTGCGGGAGTTTCGGCCGCAGGCGCCGCAGCGGGCTTGCCAGCTCCATGCTTCGGATCAGCGCCAGCCTGGCCGTTCTTGGGCTCAGCCGCAGGTGCATCCGGCTTGGCGGCTTCAGGTTTGGCAGCTTCGGGCTTGGCGGCTTCGGGCTTGGCGGCTTCGGGCTGAGCCGGCTTCTCGCGCAGCCGCTTCTTGTCGCGGCGCTTCTTGGTCGGCTTGGCTTCCGGCTCAGGCGCGGCGGTCGGTTCTGCTTCGGCGCCCGGAGCCGGAGCCGGAGCTGCGCTCTCCGCCGGAGGTGCAGCCTCGACTGGAGCAGCACGGCGCTTGGACTTGCGACCGCGCTGAACCTTGGGCTCTTCCGCCTGCGGCGCCGGCGCAGCCTCGTCCGGAGCAACCGCTTCGGGAGCGCCGCGACGCTGGCGCCGCTGCTTCGGCTCGGCAGGTCCATCCTGCCGGCTGCGAGCGTCGGTGGCGCCGTTCGACACCAGATAGGCGCCGAGCGCCGACGCCATTTCGGCGCTAGTGGTGTAGTGCTGTCTCAGGAACGACCCGACCGCATTCGGCGGCACGGTGCGGAGCAGACCCCGAGGGCTCTTATGGCAGACCGAGCAGGTGCTCGCGAAGATCTGTGCCGAGCTCTTGCCCGCCTCTAAATTCTGG
This sequence comes from Rhodopseudomonas sp. BR0C11, assembly GCF_010820945.1. Classification (NCBI taxonomy): domain Bacteria; kingdom Pseudomonadati; phylum Pseudomonadota; class Alphaproteobacteria; order Hyphomicrobiales; family Nitrobacteraceae; genus Rhodopseudomonas; species Rhodopseudomonas sp. BR0C11. Next base: position 3,159 of record NZ_QTKI01000103.1, on the reverse strand, counting down.
GCCCGGGCGGGCTGCGCGACGGTGATCCCAAGCGCGAGCAGTACCGCTACCGAACTGAGCAATCGGCTTACCATTTAGCCCTCCGATGCAAACAATCGCCGCTGGAGCGGCGGTGACCTTTTAGCGAATTGTGAGATGATTGGAAGGGAGAGATGGAACATCACCGTGCATGAAATGAGGCAGCTGATCAGCCTGTTGGTCATGACGCGGATGTTACCTGTGAACGCTTCGGCCGTGGCTGGGTCACAGCGATAAGAGCAGAGCTTGACGGCCGCCGTTGATGCAGCCGAGGCGCCGCTTCGCTGTCGGCGTCCGGTTTTGGGGCAAGTCGATGGACGGAGTATTTCGTCTGCTGCTCGGCCGCTCATCCAGCGCGGCGCCACGAACCGCGCGTCGTATGAGCGTTCGGCTTCCTCCCGATGCTTTAGGAAGTGCTGGCGCCAGGCTTTGAACCTCTCGGCGTCATGCGGCCGTAGGATGTCGATGTCGCACACCAAAAGTCCGGCGCGTTCGATAGCGGGCAAGCCTCCGAGCGTTCTGGCAGGTAGCCGCCCGGGAAGATGTATTTGGCGATCCAAGGATAGGTGAAACCGGGGCCATCGGAGCGGCCGATCGAATGAAGCAGCATCACGCCGTCGTCCTTGAGCAATTCGGCACGGCGGCGGAAGTAGGTGTTGTAGTGATCGACAGCCGATCACGCGCGACGATATCGCGGCGGAGGAGAAACGACTTCGTGGAATTGAAACAGCCGCTAGCCGCGGCTGCAACGCGCCGGCGAGTAAACCTGCCGGGCAGTGTTGGAATTCTCAGCTGACGAGACGGACCGGATCCTCATGGTCCGGCGCCAGGGGCAGCGGGCGTGCCAGATGAGCCTCGGCAGCGCACAGCAGTTCGCGGTCGCAAGGCCGATGCTCGGCCTCTTCAGCCGAGGCGCGCTCGAAAGAATCGATCAGCGAGGTCAGCCAATCGCGGTCGGAGTGGTCGTGGCAATACTGCTGCGCCATCTGCTCTGTCCATCATCCGAGGCGCCTCGCGAGCCGCTGCGAAGTCCTCGACGCTCTTGCCCTGTCCCGCGTCACCTTGTTCGAGTGCATCCCGTCAGGGAGCCTCGGTGATCGCGTCTTGCCGCTATCCTCGCCGAAAATTCTTACGAATCCCCGACTGGAGCGGATCGATCTGTCTCGACCGTCCATTTTGAACTGTCGTCCGACCGCCGCTAGAGGTTCAATGCCGCCGGAGGTCACGCCGGAACGCGTCAAGCACGGGTGATGGCGGCTGTTGCGGTCATCCACATCCTTGTCGCGCTGGTGCATAACGCGCGATTGCGGCTTTCGCTCCCGAGCAAATCGGCGCTTTAGTCGCGCCCCGCATCCGACAAATTCGACCCGATATTCGAGAGCTATGGCCGCATCTGATTCGAACGTTCTGAAGCTCGCGCCGGAACCCGGCGCGCCGGCTTTCCGGACCGCGCCGCACAACATCGAGGCCGAACAGGCCCTGCTGGGCGCGATCCTGGTCAACAATGACGCGTTCTACCGGGTGTCGGACTTCCTCGAGCCGAAGCACTTCTTCGAGCCGATCCACCAGACCATCTTCGAGACCGCTGCCAGCATCATCCGCGCCGGCAAGATCGCCACCCCGGTCACGCTGAAAACGTTCCTGGCGGCCGATCTGGATCTCGGCGGCCTGACGGTCGCGCGATACCTGGCGCGCCTCGCCGCCGAAGCCACCACGATCACCAACGCCCAGGACTACGGGCGGACCATCTACGAGCTGTCGCTGCGCCGCGATCTGATCGGCATCGGCACCGACATGGTCAACGTCGCCTTCGACGCGCCGGTCGACTTCGCGCCGAAGAACCAGATCGAAGACGCCGAGCGCCGGCTGTACGAACTGGCGGAATCCGGCCGGTACGACGGCGGCTTCCAGAAATTCTCCCAGGCGCTGACCACCGCCGTCGACATGGCGGCGAAGGCGTTCCAGCGGGACGGAAAACTGTCGGGCATCTCCACCGGACTGCGCGACCTCGACACCCGGATGGGTGGTCTGCAGCACTCCGACTTGATCGTGCTCGCCGGCCGTCCCGGCATGGGCAAGACCGCACTCGCCACCAACATCGCCTACAACGTCGCCAAGGCCTATCGCGGCGAAGTGCAGCCGGACGGCTCGACCAAGACCGTCAATGGCGGCATCGTCGGCTTCTTCAGTTGCGAAATGTCGGCCGAACAGCTCGCCACCCGTATTCTCGCCGAGCAGGCCGAGATCGCCTCGAGCAAGATCCGCCGCGGCGGCATCTCGGAAGCCGACTTCGACAAGCTCCGCGACGTCTCGATCGAGCTGCAGTCGCTGCCGCTCTTCGTCGACGAAACCGGCGGTCTGTCGATCGCCCAGCTCACCGCCCGCGCCCGCCGCCTGAAGCGGCAAAAGGGCCTCGACATGATCGTGGTCGACTACATCCAGCTGCTGCAGGGCTCCAGCAAGAAGGGCGACAACCGCGTCCAGGAAGTCACCGAGATCACCACCAGCCTCAAGGCGCTGGCGAAGGAATTGAACGTTCCCGTCATCGCGCTGTCGCAGCTCTCGCGTCAGGTCGAATCCCGCGACGACAAGCGCCCGCAGCTCTCCGACTTGCGTGAATCCGGTTCGATCGAGCAGGACGCCGACGTCGTGATCTTCGTGTTCCGCGAGGAATACTATCTGCAGAACAAGGAGCCGCGGCCGGGTACGCCCGAGCACGAGAAGTGGGCGACCGACATGGAGCTGGTGCACGGCAAGGCCGAAGTGATCATCGCCAAGCAGCGTCACGGTCCGACCGGTACCGTCGATCTGCAGTTCGAAGGTCAGTTCACCCGCTTCAGCGATCTCACCGACGACAGCCATCTACCTGAACGGATTTGATGCCGAAGCGGATCTGAGCCGCGCCGGCCGCCGTTGAACGCGCTGCAGGCAACGCATAAGGTGCGCCATGCATATCCTTCCCGATCCGAACGCCACCGTCGCCGAGTTATTGACGCCGGAGGCGGGCAAAGCTGCTGAGTTCGCCGCGGCCAACGCGGCAGCAACCGGCATTCTCACCGTCGATCTCGACGCGCTGGTCGCGAACTGGCGCAAGCTCGAGAAGACCGCGATCCCCTCCGAATGTGCCGGTGTGGTCAAAGG
>NZ_QTKI01000102.1:0-13320 GCF_010820945.1 Rhodopseudomonas sp. BR0C11 | reverse complement strand
CCGACCACAGCCCGAGCTCGTCGGCCGGCAGTGTCGCCCGCCAGGGGCCGGGATCGCCCGCCGCGAGCGTGAGTTCGCGGGTCTTGCCCGAAGGCGAGGTGACGGTGACGGGCGGCACGCTGTCGCCCATGGTCTGTCGCAGCACCTCGAGGTTCTTGCCCTCGGCCTTTAGACGCAGCGCTTCTTCATCGAGGTCGGGCTGCTTCATCAGCCAGTGCGACATCCGCCGCAGCAGATCAAGATGCGGTCCGCCGCCCTCATAGCCGCGTGCCCACAGCCAGATGTGGTCGCTGAGCAGCAGCGCGACCCGGCCCTCGCCGAAATGCGACAGCAGCAGCAGCGGCATGTTGTCGGCGCCGGTCATCAGCGGCGCCGCTGTTGCGTTGCGGGTGTCGACCGTGCGGAAGAACCGGCTCCAATGCGGCGGCTCGGACGCCGAGCCTTCGAGGCCGCGCGTCACCGGATGGCGCTTGCCTGCGTCCGACAGCCGCGCGTGATACGGCTTCTCGGTGACGCCGACCGGCTCGGCCGGCAGCAGCGTGTCGAGCGGCGTACGCCAGATCGAGGTAGTCGACGCGTAGTCCGGTCCCGCCGACACCAGCACCGCGCCGCCATTTTTCACGTAGCGCGAGATGTTGTCGAAATACGCCATCGGCAGCACGCCCTGGCGGGCGTAGCGGTCGAAGATGATCAGTTGAAACTCGTTGATCTTCTGCTGGAACAGCTCGCGGGTCGGGAAGGCGATCAGCGACAATTCGTTGATCGGCGTGCCGTCCTGCTTCTCCGGCGGCCGCAGGATGGTGAAGTGCACGAGATCGACGCTGGCGTCGGACTTGAGCAAATTGCGCCAGGTACGCTCGCCGGAATGCGGCTCGCCGGACACCAGCAGCACCCGCAGCTTGTCGCGGACGCCGTCGATCGACACCACGGCGCGGTTGTTGACCAGCGTCAGCTCGTTCTCGACCGGTGAGGCTTCGATCTCGACGATGTTCTGGCCGGCATGCTTGATCTCGACATCGACGTTGACGGTCTGGCCGCTGAGCACGGTGCGCTGGTTCAGCACTTCGCCGTCGCGCCGCACCACGACGCGGGCGCGGTCGCCGGTGATGCCCTGATCGTCGAGCCGGTAGGTGATGGTCTGGGTCTGGCCGACGATGCCGAACCGCGGCGCTGCCAGGATGGCGATGCGGCGGTCGCGCTCGTCCTTGCGGCCGGTGATCAGCGCCTGCACCGGCGCCTGGAAGCCAAGTGCCTGAGCGTTCGCCGGGATATCGTGGACGCGGCCGTCGGTGATCAGGAACGCGCCGGCGACGCGGTCGGTGGGCACGTCGGACAACGCCGAGGTCACCGCACCGAACAGCTTGGTGCCGTCGGTCTCGCCATCCGCCTGGCCGGCTTCGACGACACGAACCTCCAGGCCCTTGATCTGCTTCAGCCGGTCGACCAGCGCTTCCTTGGCCTGCTCGGCTTCTTCGGTACGCTTGCCGAAATTCTGACTCGGGCTCTTGTCGACCACCACGGCGGCGACCGAGGACAGCGGCTCGCGCTCCTCGCGGGTGAACGACGGATTGGCCAGCGCCAGCACGATCAGCGCCAGCGCCGCGATCCGCACCCACGCGCCCCGCGAGCGCCCGATCAGCAGCACGAGTGCGATGACCGCCACGGCGGCAATCGCGACCCACAGCACGGCGGTCGGAACAAGAGGCGCAAAGGCGATGCCGTAGTGCAATGCGTTCTCCTCGTCGCTCATGGTTCGAGACGCATCGCTGCGCGATGCTCCTCACCATGAGGTCCTCGTTTCGTCGTCCCGCCTCAAGCGAGACCTCTCCCTCATCCTGAGGAGCCCGGCGAAGCCGGGCGTCTCGAAGGATGAGCTAACTACTGCCCCAGCCGCTCGATCAGCGCCGGCGCGTGGACCTGGTCGGCCTTGTAGTTGCCGGTCAGGGTGTACATCACAATGTTGACGCCGGCGCGGAAGGCGAATTCTCGCTGGCGTGGCTCGCCCGGTGTCAGCGGCAGCATCGGCTGGCCGTCGGGCCGCATCGCCCAGGCGCCGGCGAGATCGTTGGAGGTGATGATGATCGGCGACACGCCGTCGCCGCCGCGCGCCGGGCGGGTGGTGTCGTCATCGTCGGTCTCGCGCGGCAGCGCCTCGACCCAGGTTTGGCCGGCGGTGAAGCGGCCGGGGAAGTCGCGCAGGAGATAGAACGTCTTGGTCAGCACGTGCTCGCGCGGGACCGGCTCCAGCTCCGGCACGTCGAGCGACGACAGCACGTCGCGCAGCGTAATCATGCCCGGCGTCTGCGATGCGCCGTTCGGATCCGGCGGCGCTTCGATCGCGTCGCGGGTGTCGAAGATCACCGTGCCGCCCTGCTTCATGTAGGCGTCGATCTTGTTGAGCGCGTCCTGCGGCGGCTTCGGCCCGCCGGCGACGATCGGCCAGTAGATCAGCGGGAAGAACGACAGCTCATCGCGCGCCGGATCGACGCCGACCGGCTCGCCGGCTTCGAGCGCGGTGCGCTGCGCCAGGAACAACGTCAGTCCGCTCATTCCGGCTTTGACGATGGCGTCGACGTCGGCGTTGCCGGTGATCACATAAGCGAGGTGAGTCTGTGCGGTCGCCTTGATGGCGAAGTCGTCCTTGGCGGCTTGCGCGCGCAACGGGAGCGGCATCGACGCCAGCGGCAGTGCGATGATCAGCGCCAGCGCGGCGGTCGCGGCGCGGCGGCGGCGCATCAGCAGCGCGGCGAGGCCGCCGCCGAGCACGGCGACGATCAGCGCATCGAGCAGGAACAGGCCGAGCGACGAGGCCAGCAGCATGCCGCGCAGATCGCGCGGTTCGGCGTTGCTGTAGGCGGCGCGGCGGGCGTTGATCGCCGACGTATCCAGCGGCGCAATCCGGTCAGCAGCGGCCAGCGCGTTGACGGCGATCGGTCCGTCGGCGGGACCATAGAAGCCGGGCGGATGCTCGGCGCTGCCACGCTCGCGGTAATCAGCCGGGATCGGCTTGGCGGAGGCCGGCGGCGGGCCGAACGCGCCGAAGCCGTCGAGCGTGCGCAGCGGCGACACCGTCTCGGCGGCGTTGGGATCGGCGGCAACGCCGGCGCCTGGCGTCGAGGTGTAACCGGACATGTCGACCAGTCGGCGCAGCATCTCGACGAAGGTGCCGGACATCGGCAGGTTCGACCAGCGCATATCGGCGCTGACGTGGAACAGCGTCACCAGCCCTTTGCCGCGATGCTCGCCGGTGACCAGCGGCGTGCCGTCGGCGAGCGACGCCCAGCTCTTGCCGGGCAGGGTCGCGTCCGGCTCGGCCAGCACCTGGCGATTGACAGTGACGTCGCTCGGCAACGCGAGCCCCGCGAACGGGCCGTCGCCGGAGAACGCAGCGAGTTGCTGCGGCTTCTCCCATGTCAGGCTGCCGCCGAGGCTGCGGCCGCCTTTGCGAAGCTTCACCGGCACCAGATCATCATCGTCCTGGCGAGCGAGACGAGGGCCGGCAAACCGCACCAGCACGCCGCCCTGTTCGATCCAGGCATCGAGCCGCTGGCGGATTTCGGGGGACAGCGCGCCGACATCGGCGAGCACGATCATCGGCAGCTTCTGGTCGAGGAATTGCGCGATCACCTGCTGCGGGGCGGCACGTTCGCCCTGGCGCAGATCGGCGAACGGCGACAGCGCACGGGTGAGATAGAACGTCGCCGCGAGCAGCGGCTGTGCCGTGTCGGCACTCGCGCCTGACACGATCCCGACCGCGCGGCGGCGCCAGCGCTTGTCGAGTAGCTGTACGGCGCCTGCGGAGCGCTCGCCGGCGATCTCCAGCCGGGCGATGTCGTTGCGCAACTCGACCGGCAGATCGAATGCGGCCTCGGTTTCGGTGGCGCCGGGCGCGAGGCTGAAGCGGGCTTCGCCGATCGGCGCGCTCTTGGCATCGAGCGCGCGAACCACGCCAGCGTCGACGCCGCCGCTTTGGGCGCGCAGCACTTTCACGGTCATCTTCGCCGCGGCGTTTTCGGCAGCCGCCAATGCATGGGCCGGTGGGGCGCCGCCTTCAACGATGGTGACGCTGCGGTTCTGGACCAGCTTGTTCAGCCCGGTGACGAAATCATTGCCGCGGCCGGTGTCGACACCGTCCGTTAGCCACACCAGTTCGGCATCACCGGCGGTCTTCAGGAAACGCTCGATGCCGGGCAGCGCCTCCACCCGCTCGGCCGCATAGGGCTTGGGCGCGAGCTGACGCAGCGACACCCGTGCGGTGCCGGCCGGCATCAGGGCCGGATCGCGCGCCGTCTCCGACAGCGGCGCCAGCGCCACTGCGCGGCGGGCGCTGTCGGCTTCAGCGATCAGTTCGTCGGCGGCCTTGATCCGCGCCTCCCAGCTCGACGCTGCGCTCCAGCCGTCATCGAGCAGGATCAGCAGCGGCGCCTGACTGCCGCCGGCAGCGGTCTGCGGATTCCAGATTGGGCCGGCAAGCGCGATGATCACCAGCGCGGCCGCGAGCATTCGCAGCGCGGTCAGCCACCACGGCGTACGCGACGGCGTCTCTTCCTTCGGGGCGATGTCGAACAGCAGCCGGGTCGGCGGGAAATCCACGCGGCGCGGCCGCGGCGGCATCACCCGCAGCAGCCACCACAGCGCCGGCAGCGCCAGCAGACCGATCAGCAGCAGCGGCTGTGCGAACGAAAGGGGAAGGGCGCCGATCATGCGCCACGTCCTGCTTTGCCGCCGGCGTCCTTGGCGGTGGTCATGCCGGCGTGCAGGAATAACAGCAGCTCGGCGGCCGAGCGCGAGGTGGTGTGGGTCGAGAACAGCCAATCGAGCTTGGAGGTCTCGGCACGGATCGCGTCACGATGCGCGGCGACCAGAGCGACGTAGTCGCTGGCCCATTTCTCCGCGCGGCCGGCGGTGATCGCACCGCCACCTTCGGGCTCGACGAATTCGACCCGCCCCGCATAGGGAAAGCTCTCTTCGGCCGGATCGACGATCTGCACCAGCGTGCCGTGCGCTCCGGAAGCCGACAGGCCGGCGAGCATTTGCCGGATCTCACCGACCGGCGACCAGAAGTCGGACAGCACCACGATCTCGGCCCGCGACGACGGCACGAATGACGGCGGCAGGCTGCTGCGCGTTGAGGCGTCGTGCAGGATCGCCTGCGCCATCTTGTCGATGACGTTGTTACTCGAGGTCGGGTTCATCAGGCCGGGAATGCCGACCCGTTCGCCGCCGGCGACCAGCAGGTCGGCCAGCGCGAACGCCACGATCAGGCCGCGCTCGAGCTTGCTGTCGCGCGCGGTTTTGGAAGCGAACGCCATCGACAGCGAGCGATCCGGCCACAGCCAGACGGTGTGCGCAGCTTCCCACTCCAGTTCGCGGACATAGAGATGATCGTCGCGCGCCGAGCGTCGCCAATCGACATTTTGCGCCGGCTCACCGGAGACGAAGCGGCGATACTGCCAGAAATTTTCGCCGGCGCCGGCGCGTCGGCGGCCGTGCAAACCGTGCGTGACGTTGTTGGCGATCTTGCGGGCCTCGAGCATCAGGCGCGGCAACGACGCGGCGAGCGAACGGCTTTCTCCGTCCGCGCGGCGAACCGCCAGCGTCTCCTGGGTGCGATGCTCGTCGGCCTGCGCCATCAGCCGATCCGGCTCTTGAGCTTCTGGATCACGTCCGGAATGGTGCGGCCTTCGGCGCGGGCCGAGAACGTCAGCGCCATACGATGCTTCAGGATAGGCTCGGCGAGGTCGAGCACGTCGTCGATCGAAGGTGCCAGCCGGCCGTCGAGCAGCGCGCGGGCGCGCACCGCCATCATCAGCGATTGGCTGGCGCGCGGGCCGGGGCCCCAGGCAATCAGCTTGCCGAGGTCGCCGGCGTCGGGGCCGGGACGTGCCGAGCGCACCAGCGACAGGATCGCTTCAACGACCGAGTCGCCGACCGGGAGCCGCCGCACCAAGCGCTGCGCCGCCAGCAGCGTTTCGCCGCTCATCGTTGCGCGCGGCGCCGCCTGCTCGGCGCCGGTGGTGTCGAACAGGATGCGGCGCTCGGCGTCGCGATCCGGATAGTGGACGTCGATCTCCATCAAGAAGCGGTCGAGCTGGGCTTCCGGCAGCGGGTAGGTGCCTTCCTGTTCCAGCGGGTTCTGCGTGGCGAGCACATGAAACGGCTTCGGCAGATCGTGCCGGGCGCCGGCGACGGTGATGTGCTGCTCCTGCATCGCCTGCAGCAGCGCCGATTGGGTACGCGGGCTGGCGCGGTTGATTTCGTCGGCCATCAACAGCTGCGCGAAAACTGGTCCGGCGATGAAGCGGAACGAGCGCTTGCCCGCCGCGGTCTCGTCGAGCACTTCGGCGCCGAGAATGTCGGACGGCATCAGGTCGGGCGTGAACTGCACGCGCTTGGCATCGAGCCCGAGCGTCACACCCAGGGTTTCCACCAGCTTGGTCTTGGCGAGGCCGGGGACGCCGATCAGCAGCGCGTGGCCGCCGGACAGAATCGTCACCAGCGTATTTTCGACCACGCGGTCCTGGCCGAAGATCACGGTCGAGATCGCTTCCTTGGCGGCGCGCACTTCGCCGGCGACCTGCTCGGCCGAGCGGACGATGACGTCTTCGAGCTTCTCGACACTGTCTGCGCCGGCCATATCGTCTCTCCTGTCCACACCGGCCGCCGCCGGGCCGGTTGTTTTCACCGGGAGCATGTTAGGCTGTTCGCCGCGAGACAGCGAAGGCCCTGGTTTCATTCACCAAATCTTTCCCCACATTATGAGCATCGCGGGATTGGCGCGGATCACGTTGTGGAGAGTTAAACAAGCCGCGCGTGGCGAAACAGGGCAGCTCGGGTGCCGGGTTGGAAATCGAGGGTCAGGGTAAACAATGGCGAAGCAAGGGCAGAGTTCACCGCACAATCTCGACGGCCTCACCGAGGCCGCGCGCGAGGCCGCGGCGAGCGCCGCCAAGGGCAAGGGCTTGCCGCCCGTGCATCTTTGGAACCCGCCGTTCTGCGGCGATCTCGACATGCGCATCGCTTCGGACGGAACCTGGTTCTATCTCGGCACGCCGATCGGTCGTCCCGCCTTGGTGCGGCTGTTCTCGACCATTCTGAAGCGCGAGGGCGACAAACACTTCCTGGTGACGCCGGTCGAGAAGGTCGGCATCAAGGTCGACGATGCGCCGTTTCTGGCCGTCGAAATGGTCAAGGACGCGGACGAGCGCGGAGCGCTTCTGCGCTTCCGCACCAATGTCGACGATTGGGTGACGTGTGACGCCGACCACCGCCTCAGGTTCGAGGTCGCCGACGATGGCGGAGTGACACCGTACCTTCACATGCGCGCCGATTTGTGGGCCAAGGTGACGCGGGCGGTGTATTACGATCTGGTTGACATCGGCGAGGAGCGAGTGGTCGATGGTCACCCGATGTTCGGCATTGCGTCCGGCGGCGCGTTCTTCGCCATGGCCGATGCCGAGCTGATGAGGGAAGCGCATTGACCGGACCGATGACGGGAACGCAGTCTGCCAGCGGTAGCATCAGTTCGGCGGAATTCTTCGATCGGGCCCAGCGCCTGCTGCGGTTCGACGTGCCTGCGGCGCTCACCGACGCCGGGGTGATTCCCGCCACCGGCGATCAGGGCAACGATCAGATGCTGCGCACCATCGCGCAGGAACGGCCGATCCGTCCCGCCGCGGTGCTGATTCCGGTGGTCGAGCACGCCGAGCCGACTGTGCTGCTGACGATGCGGGCCGCGCATCTCAACGATCATGCCGGGCAGATCGCGTTTCCCGGCGGCAAGATCGACGCCACCGACAATTCGCCGCTCGATGCCGCCTTGCGCGAGGCCGAGGAAGAGATCGGGCTCGACCGCTCCTATGTCGAGCCGATCGGCTATCTCGACGTCTATGGCACCAGTTTCGGTTTCCGGATTTTGCCGACGGTGGCGCGGGTGCGACCCGGGTTCGAGCTCACCATCAACAAATCCGAAGTCGACGACGCCTTCGAAGTGCCGCTCGCGTTCCTGATGGACCCCGGCAATCATCAATTGCACAGCAAGGAATTCCGCGGCGCGCAGCGGTCCTACTACGCGATGCCGTTCGCCGAGCGCTACATCTGGGGCGCGACGGCCGGCATCCTGCGCGCGCTGTACGAACGGGTCTGCCTGCCATGATCCGCGTGGTGCTCACTGAGGTCGGAATTTTCCTCATACCTTTCGTGCTCTACGCGGTCTTCCTGATCGCCACCCGGTCGGCAATGCTGCATCATTCATCCTGGCCGCTTCGCGTGGTCGGATGGCTGGTGGCAACGGCCCTGGTGCTGGTGATCTTGAGCTTGCTGCTGCTTGTGCACTATTCGGGCGCACCGCCGGGATCGACTTACGTTCCGGCGCATATGGAGAACGGCAGGCTGGTGCCTGGGGTGGAGAAATGACCGACGTGCCGGTGCGCAGCGATGCGCCGTGGCTGCACACGGGACCGGCGGCGCGGGTGCTCGCGCTGCTGAACGGCGACGGCGAAGAGGCGCGGGTGGTCGGCGGCGCCGTCCGCAATGCGTTGCTGGGCGAGCCGATCGGCGATGTCGACATCGCCACCACCGCGGTTCCGGATGAGGTGGTCCGCCGTGCCAAGGCGAGCGGTATCAAGGCGGTGCCGACCGGGATCGAGCATGGCACCGTAACGCTGGTGCTCGATGGGCACGGCTTCGAAATCACCACGCTGCGCGAGGACGTCGAGACCTTCGGCCGCAAGGCCAAGGTGGCGTTCGGCCGCGACTGGGACCGCGACGCGCAACGCCGCGACTTCACCATCAACGCGCTCTCGATGTCGGCCGACGGCACCGTGCACGACTATGTCGGCGGCCTGGCTGACATCGCGACGCGGCGCGTGCGCTTCATCGGCGATCCGGACCAGCGCATCGCCGAGGATTACTTACGCATCCTGCGGTTCTTCCGCATCCATGCCGCCTATGGTGCCGGAGCGCCGGACCGCGAGGCGTATCTCGCCTGCATCCGCGGCCGCAGCGGGCTCGCGACGCTGTCGGCCGAACGGCTGCGGATGGAGATGCTGAAGCTGATGATCGCCGATGGCGCGGAGGCCTCGGTGGTGGCGATGGCCGATGGCGGGCTGCTGCTCGCGGTGCTCGGCGGTGTCGCCTATCTCGGCGCTTTCGCGGCGATGATCGCCGCCGAACGCGACCTTGGTCTTGAACCCGACGCGGTGCGGCGGCTCGGTGCGCTGGCGGTCGCCGTCACGGAGGATGCCAAGCGGCTCGCATCGCGGCTGCGGCTCTCCAACGTCGAAGCCAAGCGGCTCGACTCGATGGGGCATCGCTGGTGGCGTCTTGCCGGGATGGACGAAGCGACCGCGCGGCGCCGGCTGTACCGGCTCGGTGAAGCGCGGTTTCATGATCGCATGATGCTGGCCTGGGCCCGCGCCGGCCTCGGGGCCGATCCGGCGCCGTGGCGCCAACTGATCGCGCTGCCGCAGCGCTGGCAGGCGCCGGCATTCCCGCTGAAGGCTGCTGATTTCCTGGCTCGCGGCTTCGCTGCGGGGCCCGCGCTCGGCCACGTGCTGACGCTGGCCGAAGACGCCTGGCTGGCGGCCGATTTCCCGCTCGATCCGGCCGCGCTCCGCACCATCGCGGATCAGACCGCAGCGAGATTCGCGCGCGATCATCTGCTGTAACAGAAGCGGCGATCAGCAGGCACGAACACGCCGGAGCGACGTAACGCTAAGCGTTGAGCGGGCCTGAAAATACGCGGCCGCTTGGTGATCCGCGGCCGCATCAGTGATGGCGAAGACAGCCTGCTCGTTCAGGCGACCTTGGTCTGCTCGTCGTCGTCGAGATCGTCGTCTTCGTCCTCATCATCGTCGACTTCGACCGCGATGGAATCGAGCACGGCAAGCGGCAGGGTCTCGCGGAACAGGTCGCCGTCTTCGCCCATCCACAGGCAGGTGGCGCTGTCGTCGCTGGCTTCCGCCACCGTCATCGCCTGGCCGCCGGATTTCAGCATGACGATATCGCCCGGTTTCAAGTCCATGGTCGGCTCCTGCTCGGTTGTTGACCTCGCATTGGAGCCTAGCGATTCGTCATGACAGCCGGATCACGCCGGCGCGAGCTATCTGATGCCGGTGATCTTGTGAGTCTGCAGGCTGAGCCGCCATTGCGGATGCTTCAGGCAGTAAGCGATCGCCCGCGTGGTGTTGTCGTCGCGGTCCGGGCCATCCATCGGTTGCAGCGAAAACCGCTCGAATTCGAGCGCCGCAAAGTCTTCCGGCATCGCGTCCGGCTGTGGGTACACCAGCTTCAACTCATCGCCGCGGCGGATGCGCAGCTCGGCGCCGGCTTTCGGACTGACGCACAACCAGTCGATGCCGGCCGGCGGCTCGATGGTGCCGTTGGTCTCGACGCCGATCGCAAAGCCGCGCGCGTGCAGTGCGGCGATCAGTTCGCCGTCGAGCTGCAGCAGCGGCTCGCCGCCGGTGATCACCACGTAGCGATCGCGCATCTCGCCGATCCACTGATCGCTGATGATGTCGGCGAGCAGCTCGGCGCTGGCGTAGCGGCCGCCGAGCGTACCGTCGGTGCCGATGAAGTCCGTATCGCAGAATTTGCAGGTCGCCTGATCGCGATCCTGCTCGCGGCCCGTCCACAGATTACATCCGGCGAAACGGCAGAACACCGCTGCACGGCCCGCATGGGCGCCTTCGCCCTGCAGGGTTAGAAATATCTCCTTAACCGCGTAGCTCACCCGCGTCGGTCCTCACTGTGCGAATTGGACTTGCCGCAGCGCCTCACCGGTCACCATCGCCGCCGCCATCGCGACGTTCAGCGAGCGCAGGCCGGGCTGCATAGGAATTACCACCCTGGCATCGGCGGCGGCAGCGACCTCGTCCGGCACCCCGGCACTTTCCCGGCCGAGCATCAGTACGTCAGTCGCTTGGTAACGCTGTTCGAAATAAGGCCTTTCACCTTTGGTCGTAAGTAAAATCAGCCGGCAACCCGCGTTTTTCCGCCATTGCTCGAATTTTAGCCAGGAATCGTGCCGGACTATGCTCACCTGATCCAGGTAGTCCATCCCGGAGCGGCGGAAATGCCGATCGGAGGTCGGAAAGCCGGCTGGCTCGATGATGTGCGCTTCCACGTTCAAACAGGCGCAAAACCGAAGAATAGTGCCGGTGTTTTGTGGGATGTCGGGTTGAAACAGCGCGATCCGCATCCCGTAATGCTCCCTATCAACTGAACGATAACGTGCCGTGTGTCATGGCACATCTTGGAATCGATCGAGGCGCGCCAATTAGCCGTTCGCGGGCTTGCGCTCTACCGGCAAGGGTGCCAATAGAACGATTCTGGACTGTCTGTTCTACCCGACCGGCCATGACAAGCGGCCCGGGGCATGTTGAAGGCCGCCGATCTCGCGACCTCCCCGGGCAATCGTCTCGCAAGCTTTGCCGAGAGCGCTGTGCCGGTCGCAGAGATGAAAGGGCTTTGGATCGTGACGACAGAGGCTTCGGCGGAACCGACACGCCGTGATTTTCTCTATATCGCAACCGGCGCGGTTGCCGCCGTCGGTGCGGCGGCCGCGGTGTGGCCGTTCATCTCGCAGATGAACCCCGACGCGTCGACTATCGCTGCCGGCGCGCCGATCGAAGTCGATCTGACCCCGATCGCTGAAGGTCAGGACATCAAGGTGTTCTGGCGCGGTCAGCCGATCTACATCATGAACCGCACCAAGAAGCAGGTCGAAGAAGCGCGCAACACGCCGCTGTCCGACCTCAAGGATCCGCAGACCGATCAGGCGCGGACCAAGGAAGGCCACGAGAACTGGCTGGTCGTGGTCGGCATCTGCACCCACCTGGGCTGCATTCCGATCGCGCACGAGGGCAAATACGACGGGTTCTTCTGCCCGTGCCATGGTTCGCAGTACGACAGCTCCGGTCGTATCCGCCAGGGGCCGGCGCCGCTCAACCTGCCGATTCCTCCCTACCAATTCGTCTCCGACACCAAAGTCCAGATCGGCTGACGTTCCCGTGCGCCGTACCAATGCTTACTAGGATCGCATCATGAGCGGACCCTCGACCTATCAGCCACAAAGCCCCTTGATGAAGTGGCTGGAGCAGCGCCTGCCGATCGCGGGCCTCGTTCATTCCTCTTTCATCGCCTACCCGACGCCGCGTAACCTCAACTACTGGTGGACGTTCGGCGCCATCCTGTCGATGATGCTGGCGGTGCAGATCGTCACCGGCCTCGTGCTGGCGATGCACTACACCCCGCACGTCGATCTCGCCTTCGACTCGGTCGAGCGGATCGTCCGCGACGTCAACTACGGCTGGCTGCTGCGGAACATGCACGCCGCCGGCGCGTCGATGTTCTTCATCGCCGTCTACGTCCACATGCTCCGCGGCCTTTACTACGGCTCGTACAAGGCGCCGCGCGAAGTGTTGTGGATCCTCGGCGTCATCATCTACCTGCTGATGATGGCGACCGGCTTCATGGGTTACGTGCTGCCGTGGGGCCAGATGAGCTTCTGGGGCGCCACCGTGATCACCAACCTGTTCTCGGCGTTCCCGGTCGTCGGCGACAGCATCGTGACGCTGCTGTGGGGCGGCTATTCGGTCGGCAACCCGACCCTGAATCGCTTCTTCTCGCTGCACTACCTGCTGCCGTTCGTGATCGCCGGCGTGGTCGTGCTGCACGTCTGGGCGCTGCACGTCACCGGCCAGAACAACCCGGCCGGCGTCGAGCCGAAGACCGAGAAGGACACCGTTCCGTTCACGCCTTACGCGACCCTCAAGGACGTGTTCGGCATGTCGTGCTTCCTGGTGTTCTACTCCTGGTTCATCTTCTACATGCCGAACTACCTCGGTGACGCGGAGAATTACGTTCCGGCCAACCCGGGCGTGACCCCGCCGCACATCGTGCCGGAATGGTACTACCTGCCGTTCTACGCGATCCTGCGTTCGATCCCGAACAAGCTGATGGGCGTCATCGCGATGTTCGGCGCGATCATCGTGCTGCTGTTCCTGCCCTGGCTCGACAGCTGCAAGGTGCGCTCGTCGCGCTATCGCCCGATGGCCAAGCGCTTCTTCTGGGCCTTCGTGGTGACCTGCCTGGTGCTGGGCTGGCTCGGCTCGAAGCCGGCGGAAGGCATCTACACCACGCTCGGTCAGGTGTTCACCTTCTTCTACTTCGCCTACTTCCTGATCGTGCTCCCGGTGCTGGGTCGTATGGAAAAGACTCTGCCGCTGCCGAACTCGATCGCCGAAGACGTGCTCAACAAGGGCAAGGTCGCCAAGGCCGTTGCCGGCCTGGTGGCGGTGCTGTTCGCAGGCGGCC
>NZ_QTKI01000101.1:0-13329 GCF_010820945.1 Rhodopseudomonas sp. BR0C11 | reverse complement strand
TGTATAAGAGACAGGTTTGGAATCGCGTCTTGACGCTGAGGATCTGGAGAGCGCCGTTACAACGGCGCCGGTCCGCTTTCGCGGTTGGCGAGACTTGCTTCTTCGAGGTCGAGGTCGCGCTCGATCCGGCGTCGCGCTTCGTCGGTGATCTTGCCGGCGCGGAGCTGGGCGTGGATGAACTTGCGCTCCACCGAAATCAGCTCGCGCACCAGAGCGATGCCGACCGCCGAGGCTTCGTGCTCCGGTGAGCCGATCGGATCGGGTAGCAGACTGGCGCGGGTCTGGTGCCGGGCGTGCAGCAGCTTCAGCACCTCGTCGGTGAGCTCGCGATTGTCGGTGATCTTCTTCAGCGATGCCTGCGCGGCAGCCAGTGCTTCGCGGCGGGCGGTGATCTCGTCGTCGTGCTCGGCGATCTGCTCCCGGTGCCCGACGCGGGTGACGCCGAGCAGCTTCACCACGGCGGGCAGCGTCAGGCCGAGGCCGACCAGCGTGATCAGGATCACCCCAAAGGTGACGAATAGAATCAGATCGCGATACGGAAACGTCTCGCCGTTCGGCAACGCGTACGGCAGCGCCAGCGCCGCGGCGAGCGACACCGCGCCGCGCACGCCGGTGAAGCCGATCACGAACACCGTGCGCCATGACGGATAGGGATCGCTCGCCCGCAAGCGGCGGCTGAGAAACCGCGGCAGATAAAACGCCGGATAGACCCAGATGAAGCGCGCAGCGATCACGATCGCGGCGACCAGCAGCGTCGCCGACAGGATGTCCCCGAAGGCAAATTCCTTCGACCGCTCCAGCAGCGCACGGAGCTGGAAGCCGGTGAGCAGGAACAGCATGCCCTCGATCAGGTAGATCACCAGATCCCAGAAGAAGATGCCCTGCAGCCGGGTCGCCGCCGAGATCAGCAGCGGGCCGTTCCATGAGATGTAGAGTCCGCAGGCGACTGTGGCGATTACGCCGGAGCCGCCATGATGCTCGGGAATCCAATAGGCGATGTACGGCGTCAGCAGCGACAGCGTGATCTCGATCTGCGGGTCGCGCACCCAATGCCGCGCCCGCAGGCTGAGCCAGCCGACTGCGACGCCGAAGGCGAGTTCGCCCGCCATGATCGCCACGAAGGTGCCTGACGCTTTGGTGAGCGAGAACGCGCCGGTCATAATGGCCGCGACGGCGAAGCGGTACAGGATCAGTGCGGTCGCATCGTTGGCCAGCCCTTCGCCTTCCAGCACCACGACAATGCGCCGCGGCAGGCCGAGCTTGCGGGCGATCGCCAGCGGCGCCACCACGTCGGGCGGCGCGACGATCGCACCGAGCAGGAAGCCGACCGACCACGGCAGGCCGATCAGATAGTGCGACGCCGCCGCGACCGCGAAGGCGGTGAAGATCACACAGCCGATCGCGAGCAGGCCGATTGCGCGCAGATTGGCGCAGAATTCGCGCCAGCTCATCGCTACGCTGGCCGAGTAGATCAGTGGCGGCAGCACCAGCAGCAGGATCAGGTCCGGCGGCAGTTCGATCGCCGGCATTCCGGGAATGAAGGCCAGCGTGATTCCGGCGATCAGCAGCAGGATCGCCGGCGCGATGTTGACCCGCCGGGCCAGTAGCGCCGTTCCGGCCAGCACCGCGAGCAGCGTGAGAAAAATCTGGAACTTGGCTTCCACGTCACCACGCTGATTTCGAGTGCCTTTGCCGGCGAATGCCTGCATCGCGCGGAAGCTTCGTTCGGTCAAGCGGTAGCTGATTACGCATCAGGCGCAGCTCTTCGTAACACTACGTGCGACTTTCGTCTCAAACCCCCGCGGTTCAACTAACCAGCGATTTACCGTCGCTGTCG
Source organism: Rhodopseudomonas sp. BR0C11 (assembly GCF_010820945.1). NCBI lineage: Bacteria > Pseudomonadati > Pseudomonadota > Alphaproteobacteria > Hyphomicrobiales > Nitrobacteraceae > Rhodopseudomonas > Rhodopseudomonas sp. BR0C11. Next base: position 11,492 of record NZ_QTKI01000101.1, on the reverse strand, counting down.
CGGCCTGAAGGTAATTATGCATTTGGCAATACTCCCCGCGTTTTGTTCAAGGTTATGGGGGTAGTCTCAGTCATCAGAACGGATGATCTGCTGGAGCCACAGGTGAGCGGGAGCGCTTCCGGTGGTGCGGCTGATCACGACCCGTCGCAACGCACCGCTCAGCTGACGCTGGCGGCGTTCATGGCGATCGACATCGGGCTGGCGCTGATTTCGCCCGACGGCGAGATCGTGATGACCAATCCGACGTTCGATCTGGCGTTCGGCGCGATTCCCCGCGACCAGCTGCTGTCGCGGTTCGGTTTCGACCCCAGCTGCGACGACGGCAAGGCGTCGCGCCCGATCATTTTTCCGGACGAGCGGACCTACTGGATCGACATCACGGCATTTACCGGCGGCTGGCTGATCAGCGCCGCCGATATCAGCGAGCGCCTGCGCCAGGGCATCGCCGGTGTCGAGCTGTCGCGTATCGATCGGCTGACCCAACTGGCGAACCGGCTGGTGTTTCACGAGCGGCTCGCCGATCTGCTGACACAGCCGGCCGAGGTCCGCCGCGACGCCGCGGTGCTGACGATTGATCTCGATCGCTTCAAGGCGATCAACGACACGCTCGGTCGCACCATCGGCGATGCATTGCTGTGCCTGGTCGCCAAGCGCATCAGCTCGGCGCTGACGCCGAGCGACGTGCTGGCCCGGCTCGAGGCCGATGAGTTCGGCGTGATCCAGACCGGCCGCGATCAGCCCGAAGCTGCGGTGATCCTGGCCAAGCGGCTGGTCGATCTGCTGAGCCGGCCTTATCTGCTCGAAGGTCAGCTGATCAATGTCAGCGCCTTCGTCGGCATCGCGCTGGTGAGCGACGACGAACTCGACGTCGACGGCGTGCTGAAGAACGCCGAACTGGCGCTGCATCGCGCCAAGCAGGAGCGCTACGCCGGCTATCGCGTGTTCGAATCCGCCATGGACGAGAGCATGCGGGCGCGGCGCGCGCTGGAGACCGATCTGCGCCGCGCGCTGGCGCTGCGCGAGTTCTCCCTGGTGTATCAGCCGCAAGTCAATCTGCAGAGCCGCCGGGTGGCCGGCTTCGAAGCGCTGCTGCGTTGGCGCTGCCCGACGCGCGGTCCGGTGTCGCCGCTCGATTTCATTCCGATCGCCGAAGAGACCGGGATCATCGGCCCGATCGGTGAATGGGTGCTGCGCACCGCCTGCCGCGATGCTGCGAGCTGGCCCGGTGACTACACAGTCGCGGTCAATATCTCGGCGATCCAGTTCACCAACCGGTCGCTGGTCGCGACCGTGGTGTCGGCGCTCGCCGACAGCGGACTGGATCCGCGGCGGCTTGAGCTGGAGATCACCGAAAGCGTGATGCTCGATGCCCGCGGCAATGCGCTGGCGGTGCTGCAGCAACTGCGCGGGCTCGGCGTCCGGGTCTCGCTCGATGATTTCGGCACCGGCTATTCGTCGCTCGGCTATCTGCGCAGCTTCCCGTTCGACAAGATCAAGATCGATCAGTCATTCGTGCGCGAGGCCTCGGACGATCGCGGCAACCGCGCGATCGTGCGGGCGATCGCCTCGCTCGGCGCCAGCCTAGGCATGGCGACGGTGGCCGAGGGCGTCGAAACCGAGGATCAGCTGGCGCGCGTCGCGGCCGACGGCTGCACCGACGTGCAGGGTTATCTGATCAGCCGGCCGCTCCCGCCGGGAGACATCGAGCATTTTCTCGCCGAAAGCCGCAACGTGATCGACGCGGCGACCGAAGTCAGCCTCTGAGGGGGAGCATCGGCCGATGCCGAGCGAGCTGTATCGCTGCGTGTATTACAGCAAGAACCTGATTGCCGGCGGCTCGCTGCGGATCGCCGAGGAGATCGAGTCGATCCTGGCGGCGGCCCGCCGCAACAATCCGCCGCTCTCGGTCACCGGCGCGCTGGTGTTCAATCGCGGCCTGTTCGCCCAGGTGCTGGAAGGGCCGTGCCCGTCGGTCGAATCGCTGTTCGAGAAGATCCTGCGTGACGAGCGCCACGGCGACATTCAGGTGCTCGGTTTCGGCGCCGCGCGCGAGCGGATGTTCAGCAACTGGTCGATGGCGTTTCTCGGTCGCTCGCGTGAGGATCAGGACCTGTTCGGCCATTTCGGCCGGCAGACCGGGTTCAAAGCCGAGCGGATCGAGGGCGACCGGCTGCTCGAGATCGTGCGCCATCTCGCTTTCGAAGAAGAAGCTCGCGCCGCCTGAGCGGCAGGGTCAGATTGCGCTCGCCGCGATATTGACCATCAGCGCCACCAAGGCGGTGTTGAACACGAACGACACCACGCCGTGAGCGGTCGCGGTGCGGCGGATGGTCCGGTCGGTGATGCCGACGTCCGAGACCTGCGCGGTCATGCCGATCACGAACGAGAAGTACACGAAGTCCCAATAGTCGGGCTCGGTGTGCTCGTCGCTGCCGGGAAACGCTAGCCCGCCCTCGCGGTCGCCGCGATAATATTCGTGGGCGTAATGCAGCGCGAAGGTGGTGTGCACCGCTGCCCATGACAGCGCGATGGTGAAGGTGGCGAGTGCCAGCTCGGCGGCGCCGCGATGCGCGTTGCCGAGTTCGGAGACGATCGCCGCGATGCTGGCGTAGGCGCCGAACGCCGTCACCATCAGGATCAGGAAGCGGCCGTCGTCCTGCCACACCGCGTTGCGGCGGATATAGGCGACGCCGCAGCGCGCCATCATCGAATAGGCCAGCACCAGATAGACGACGATCGACACGTCCCAGCCGATCAGCGCCCGCGTCACGGGCCTCAGCCACGCCGGCAGCAGCAGCACCGCGGCGATGCCGACCGCGATCGAAGCGAACAGCCGCGGCCGCGAATACACCAGCCGGACGACGCGCGGCAGCTTTCGAAACCGAAGCAGCCGCGCATCGTCGTCCGGGTGATGGGTCATGCGGCGATCAGTTCTTCCGCTCCGCCACGAACCGGGCGGCGGCGCGCAGCACGTCGCCGCGGTCGCCGAACGGCGCCAGCGCCTGGTCGGCGCGCGCGATCAGGTCGCGCAGCCGCTGCTTGGCGCCGTCGATGCCGAGCTGAGTCACGAAGGTGGTCTTGCCGAGCGCGGCATCGGCGCCGGCCGGCTTGCCGAGCGCTTCCGCGTCGCCTTCGACGTCGAGCAGATCGTCGGCGATCTGGAACGCCTCGCCGAGCGCGCGGCCGTAATCGTCGAGCGCGCGATACTGGTCGGCGTTGGCCTGGCCGAGGATCGCGCCGGCGACGCAGCCGTAGCGGAGCAGGGCGCCGGTCTTCATCTGCTGCAGCCGTGCGACATCGACCGGCTCGCGGTCGCCGAACCGGCCTTCGCCGGCAAGGTCGAGCATCTGGCCGCCCACCATGCCGCCGAGGCCCGCGCAGCGCGCCAGCACACGCGTCAGCAGCAGCCGCACCGTCGGATCCTTGTGCACCTCGTCGCGGGTGACGATGTCGAACGCGAAGGTCAGCAGCGCGTCGCCGGCCAGGATCGCGGTGGCGTCGTCATAGGCCTTGTGCAGCGTCGGCCGGCCGCGGCGCAGATCGCTATTGTCCATCGCCGGCAGGTCGTCGTGGATCAGCGAGTAGCAATGGATGCACTCCAGCGCGGCGCCGACCAACAGCGCGGCGGCGCGATCGATGCCGAATACCGCAGCGCTCTCGACCGCCAGGAACGGCCGCAGCCGCTTGCCGCCGCCGAGCGTGGAGTAGCGGATCGCCTCCATCAGCCGGCGCGGCCGGGCGATCTCGTCGGACATCAATTCGTCGGACAACAGCCGGCCGAGCAGCGCTTCGGTATCCTCGGCGGTGGTGTCGAGCCGCTTGGCAAAGTCGATCGTGGAAGTGCCGGTGGCCATTCGGAAGTGCTCCAGATAAAATTCGGCCGGACCATTCATCATGGCACCGGCTTCGTCAATTCGGCGGAGGGCAAGGGGCCAGGCCATCACCGGGAGCGATCGTGTCTGATCCCGTTGCGTTTGCGCCTCGCACCAAGCGTGTGGTTCGCATTGTCATCCTCGCAGGGCTCGCGCTGCTGGCCCTGCCTTATCTCCTCACCATCCTGTATGGCGGCGGCCAGCCGGTTTCGACGCTGATGCTGTGGCGCTGGGCCACCGGCGCGCCGGTCAGCCGGACCTGGATCGATATCGAAGCCATCTCGCCGGCGCTGCCGCGCAGCGTGGTGGCGGCCGAGGACGCCAAGTTCTGCAGCCATCACGGCATCGACTGGGATTCGGTGCGCGACGTGATCGACGACATGCAGGACGGCGAGGCCAGCCGCGGCGGCTCGACCATCACCCAGCAGGTCGCCAAGAACCTGTTCCTGTGGCCGGGGCGCAGCGTCATCCGCAAGGCGCTGGAGGCGCCGCTGGCGCTGTGGATCGACTTCGTGCTGCCCAAGCAGCGGATTCTCGAAATCTACCTCAACATCGCCGAATGGGGCCCGAGCGGCCAGTTCGGCGCGATGGCCGGCGCCGATTACGCCTTCGGCCGCTCCGCCGCGCAATTGTCCGCCAAGGAGGCCGCGCTCCTGGCCGCGATCCTGCCCAATCCGAAGATTCGCAGCGCTCGCGCGCCGGGCCCCGGTGTCCGCCGGCTTGCCGCCACCTACGTTGCCCGCGCCCGTGCGGCGGAGCTGCGGCAGTGCTGGCGGGAAAATCGCGAGTCGTGACGACGGTTTGAGGCGCATTTTGCGCGCCGACCGCCCTAGCATTCCGATCCGGCTTCCGTTATAAGCCCGGCCTTACGCATTTCGCCTGCGCGCAAGCGGGCCGTCCAAACGCGGACGCCGAGACCGATTTCGCCAGGGAACCTCCGTTAAGGATTACCGATATGGCCGTTCCGAGAAGAAAAACTTCGCCCTCGCGGCGTGGCATGCGCCGGTCCGCGGACGCGATCAAGCGCCCGACCTATGTCGAGGACAAGGATTCCGGCGAACTGCGCCGCCCGCACCATCTCGATCTCAAGACCGGGATGTATAAGGGCCGCCAGGTTCTGAAGAAGAAGGATTCCTGAGCTCTCGCTCGGATCCTTGAGTCGGCGCGGCATGTCGGGTGGTTTCGGCCACGCTCAGACAAGACGCCGCGTCGCACTCGCGGGAAGGACGCAAGTGTCGGCCGCGCACGCGCGGCGGCACATCGCGCAATGCGATCCGCCCGATGCCTGAATTCGTACCAAGTGTTGCGTTAGGGAGTTGACGTCCGCGTCCGGACGATCGCCCACTCGCGTCCGGTCGTTCTGAACCACAGGCTTCGCCGATGTCGATTATCGGTTTCCCGCTGCTGCTGATCCCGGTCGCGATCTGCAACATCATCGTCTTCCTGATGCCGGGATTGGCGTTCGACGCGGCGATGACCCGTGTCGTGCTGCCCTCCGGCGCCACCTGGACGATCGCGCTCGGCGACATGCTGGTGGCGCTCGGCGTGCTGCTGCTGCTGCCCGAAGTGATGAAGGCGGCCCGGCCCGGAGCCAAATACCTCACCGATCATCTGCTGTCGCTGCTGGTGCTCGCAGGCATCACGGCTGAATTTGTGATGCTGCCGCAGTTTGCCAATGCCACGGTGGCTCTGCTGGCGCTGCTGGCGCTGGTCGATTTTCTCAGCGGCATCGCGCTGCGCAGTCGTCACAGGCGCGAAGCCCGCGCGGCGCGTGCCGCCGCCAAATCGTCTGCCGAGATCATTGAAGACGAGCCGGAGCAGCCGGCGCCGGTTGCCGAGCCGGCACCGTTGGTGGTGCCCGCGACCGAGCTGGCGCCGCAGACCGTCGAGCCGGCTTCCGCATCCGCCGCTTCCGCGGCGTCGATCGCCGAGGCGGTGCTGCTCGATCGGCCCGAGCCGGTGAAGCCGGCCGCGACGGCGAAGGACGAGGAAAAGTCGCCGGCGCGCTGAGCGCGTCGTCGAAGCGATCAGGACATCCGCTGGGTTCGGAAGCCGGTGGGCGGCGCCGTGAAGGCGTGGCCGGTGGTCGAGCGGTACGCCGCATTGGCGTGGCCGGGCTCGGCCCGATTGCAGTCCCGGGTCTGCGGATAGCCGCCGTCGATCGCCATCAATTGAGCCACGAAATTCGACGACGGCCGGACCAAGCGATCGGTGTAGCGGGTCCGCATCGGCGGCGGCGTCACTGGGATCGGCAACGGCTCGATCAGTTCGCCCTCGGCGCAATCCGGCTCCGCCGAGGCGGCGTGGACGTCGCTTCCATCGTCGATCCAGACCTTCGCCATTGTCGCACCTACGCTTACTTGTCTCGTTTCGGGACGGGTCTCCCCGTCCTGATGCGTCGTCGCAAGTCGTGTGCCGGAGCCTCCACCTCGTAGTATGCCGAGGCTCGGCTTTCCGTTCCTGCCCCGGAATCCGAATTGGTTTCCAATTTCTTTATATTATCGACCTAGCGTTGGGATGTTCGGCCGACCTATCCTGCACAGGAGAATCACCTGACAGCGTCCCGAAACGAGGCAGTCGTGTCGTCCGCCGCTCCTGCGCCACGCTCATCGACCGCGCAGACCGCGACCGCGTCTGATCCGTCGCTGCTGTCGCTGCTCGGCCAAGCCGCTTTCGTGTGGGACCTCGAGTCCGATGCCTTGAGCTGGACCGGCCGGGTCGGCGAGCTGTTTCAGGACATTCCGGCCGAAGCGCTGGCCTCCGGCGCGAGCTTTGCGGCGATGCTGGAGCCGTCCCGCGCCATCCGGTCCGAAGCTTTGCTCAATGGCGCCGCCGCGGTCGGCCCCGGCTGCGTGCCATACCGGATCGAATACGGCATCCGGGCTTCCACCTCGGCGCCGGTGAGTTGGATCGAGGAGACCGGAGTCTGGTTCGCTGGTCCCGACGGCCGCCCGGCGCGGGTCGAGGGCATCGTCCGCATCAACAACGAGCGCCACGCCCGCGACGAGCAGCTCCTCAAGCTGTCTCAGCACGATCCGCTGACCGGCGAACTCAATCGCACCCATCTGATCGCCGCGCTCGCCGAAGCGATCGAGGAAGCGTCGCGCTTCCGTACCAACCTGTCGTTCATGCTGGTCGGGCTCGATCATCTGGCGCGGGTCAATGATTCGTTCGGCTTCGACGTCGCCGACGAAGTGATCTCGACTATCGCCGGCCGGATCCGCAGCCGGCTGCGCGCCGGCGATCAGCTCGGCCGGTTCTCCGGCAACAAATTCGGCCTCGTGCTCAAGAACTGCACGGTCGACGACGCGCATATCGCGGCCGAACGATTCCTTGCCGCGGTGCGCGACGAGATCGTGCCGACTAGGTCAGGCCCGGTGTCGATCACCGCATCGATCGGCGCGGTCAGTGCGCCGCGCCATGCCCGCACCGCCGATGAAGCCATCAACCGAGCCCAGGAGGCGCTGGCCGCCGCCAAGCATCGGCGCGCCGGCTCGTTCGCGATGTGGCGGCCGAATGTCGAGCGCGACACGCAGCGCCGGGTCAACATCCGCGTCACCGACGAGATCGTCACCGCGCTGAATGAGCGCCGTATCGTGCTGGCCTACGAGCCGGTGGTCGACGCGGCCTCGCGTGTGCCGGCCTTCCACGAATGCCTGGTGCGGATGAGGACCGACGACGGCCAGGTGCTGCTCGCGCCCGATATCGTGCCGGTGGCCGAGCGGCTCGGGCTGATCCGGCTGGTCGATCATCGCGTGCTCGAACTGGTGGTGGCCGAACTCGCCTTGGCGCCCGGCGTCGCCCTCAGCCTCAATATCTCGCCCGACACCACCATCGATGCCGATTGGTGGGCCGGAATCGAATCGCTGATGCTGGCGCATCCCGGCATCGCCGAGCGGATGATCGTCGAGATTACCGAGACGGTGGCGATCCCCGACCTCGACGAGGTGCGCGGCTTCGTCAACCGGCTGAAGACGCTGGGCGCCAAGATCGCGATCGACGACTTCGGCGCCGGCTACACGTCGTTTCGCAATCTGCGCGCGCTCGGCGTCGACATCGTCAAGATCGACGGCGCCTTCGTGCAGAACATCGCGCGCTCGGCCGACGACCGTGCCTTCGTGCAGACGCTGATCGATCTGGCGCGCCGGCTCGGGATCAAAACCGTGGCCGAATGGGTGCAGGATGAAGAGTCAGCGCAGCTGTTGCGCGACTGGGGCTGCGACTACATCCAGGGCCGGCTGATCGGATTGGCGTCGCAGCAGCGGCCGTGGCCGATCGTCGCCGAAGCGGCTGCGGGCCTCGCCGGCAAAGCGGTCTATTAGAAAGCCGTCGATTAGCACGGCTAAGCGAGCGGCCGGGCACCGCGAACGCTGGGCCGGCCTAGCTTAAACTCTGGTGAGAGATTATCGAGGATTTCCGGTTCTGAGAGGATCAGAACCGGAAAGATGCCTGAGCAGCAAACCTCGCTGCTATTCGTCTTTCTTCGGCTGTTCGAGCGACATCCGCTCCAGCCGGTCCTGCATCTCTTTCATCTGCCGTCGCAGATCTTCGATGCTGTCGGCGCCGCCGCTGGTCTCGGCCGGTACCTCGTCGGTCGATTCGTGGCTCGGCGGGCGCGGCACGAACATCGAGAAGGTCTGCTGGAACAGCTCCATGTTGCGGCGGACGGTCTCTTCCAGCGGCGCGAACGGTGTCAGGCTGAAGGTCGACGCCATCTGCTTGCGGAATTTCTCCTGCTCGCGCGTCAGCGAATCGATCGACTGCTCCAGATACTTCGGCACCACCATCTGCATGCTGTCGCCGTAGAAGCGGATGAGTTGTCGAAGGAAGGTGGTCGGCAGAAGGTTCTGCCCGGCCTTGTTCTCTTGCTCGAAGATGATCTGCGCGAGCACGCTTCGGGTGATGTCGTCGCCGGTCTTGGCGTCGTAAACGAGGAAGTCCTCGCCGTCCTTGACCATCGTGGCAAGGTCTTCGAGCGTCACGTAAGTACTGGTGCCGGTGTTGTAGAGTCGCCGGTTCGCGTATTTTTTGATCGTGGTCGGTTGGTCTGATTTCGCCATGTCACCCACACACACGGAGGATAAGGAACCCGCCGCCTCCCGACAGCAGGCTGAGACGCAATGCAATAAAGTAAGCACTTTCAATGCACCTCGGCTACCGTTTTGTGCGCCGCCGCCAGGCAGAGTGAATTTATCGGCATCGCAGCACCAACATGCGTGTGCCGGATTGACACGCCGCCGCCGGCTTCACAGGATGTGCGCCGACACCGGCACGCCAACCAGGCCCCGCCGTCCAAGAGACCGTCAAAAACTCAAGCCCAGGAGATGTCCATGTCGGACGATGTCGTCATCGTCAGCGCCGCACGCACCGCTGTCGGAAGTTTCAACGGCGCCTTCGCCAATACGCCGGCGCACGATCTCGGCGCGGTCGCGATCAAGGCTGCGCTGGAGCGCGGCGGCATCGATCCGGCGCAGGTTTCTGAAGTGATCATGGGCCAGATTCTCACCGCCGGTCAGGGTCAGAATCCGGCGCGGCAGGCGTCGATCGCGGCCGGTATTCCGGTCGAGAGCCCGGCATGGGGCATCAACCAGCTTTGCGGCTCGGGTCTTCGCTCGGTCGCGCTCGGTTACCAGGCACTGATGAACGGCGACTCCGATATCGTCGTTGCCGGCGGCCAGGAATCGATGAGCATGGCGCCCCATGCGCAATATTTGCGCGGCGGCGTGAAAATGGGCGCGGTCGAACTCGTCGACACGATGCTCAAGGACGGCCTGTGGGATGCCTTCAACGGTTACCACATGGGCAACACCGCCGAGAACGTCGCGCGGCAATGGCAGATCACCCGCGACCAGCAGGACGAATTCGCGGTGGCTTCACAGCAAAAGGCCGAAGCCGCGCAGAAGGCCGGCAAGTTCAAGGACGAGATCGTGCCGGTGACGATCAAGACCCGCAAGGGCGACATCGTGGTCGACACCGACGAGTATCCGCGCCACGGGGCCACGATCGAAGCGATGGCCAAGCTGAAGCCGGCGTTCGAGAAGGACGGCACGGTGACCGCCGGTTCTGCCTCGGGCATCAACGACGGCGCGGCGGCAGTGGTGCTGATGACCGCCAAGCAGGCGGAAAAGCTCGGCAAGAAGCCGCTGGCCCGCATCGTGTCGTGGGGCCAGGCCGGCGTCGATCCGAAGATCATGGGTTCTGGTCCGATCCCGGCGTCGCGCGCGGCGCTGAAGAAGGCCGGCTGGTCGGTCGGCGATCTCGATCTGATCGAAGCCAACGAAGCCTTCGCGGCGCAGGCCTGTGCGGTGAACAAGGATCTCGGTTGGGATACTTCTAAGGTTAACGTCAATGGCGGTGCGATCGCGATCGGTCATCCGATCGGTGCGTCGGGTGCGCGCGTCCTTGTGACGCTGCTGCACGAGATGCAGAAGCGCGATTCGAAGAAAGGTCTTGCCACGCTTTGCATCGGCGGTGGCATGGGCATTGCGATGTGCCTCGCGCGTGATTGATCGCGCGTGTCGCGACGATGTCGCGATACACGGACTGATCAGTTGCAGTGCAAGAACGATTGTTCAAACGCCCGGCAGATTGCCGGGCGTTTTTGCTTGATGTTCACGAGCGACCATCCTTTTATTCGAAAAGACACAATCGCGTTCTAGACAAAAAAGGAATTGCGGGAGGAGCTTTGCAATGACGCGGGTGGCGTTGGTGACTGGGGGGACGCGCGGTATCGGTGCAGCAATCAGCAAGGCGTTGAAAGCGGCGGGCTACAAAGTCGCAGCGTCCTATGCGGGCAACGATTCGGCAGCGGAAAAATTCAAAAACGAGACGGGTATTCCGGTATATAAATGGGACGTGAGTTCGTTCGATGCCTGTGCCGAGGGCGTCAAGAAAGTCGAGGCCGAACTCGGTCCCGTCGATGTTCTGGTGAACAATGCCGGCATCACGCGCGACGGCGCCTTCCACAAGATGACGCTCGAGCAATGGAATGCGGTGATCAACACCAACCTCGGCTCGCTGTTCAATATGACGCGGCAGGTGATCGAGGGCATGCGCAATCGCAAGTTCGGGCGCATCGTCAACATCTCGTCGATCAACGGGCAGAAGGGCCAGTTCGGTCAGGTGAACTATTCGGCCGCCAAGGCGGGCGACATCGGCTTCACCAAAGCGCTGGCGCTGGAGAATGCGCGCGGCGGCATCACGGTGAACGCGATCTGCCCGGGCTACATCAACACCGAGATGGTGCAGGCGGTGCCGAAGGATGTGCTCGAGAAGGCGATCCTGCCGCTGATTCCATGCAACCGGCTCGGCGAGGCCGAGGAGATCGCGCGCGCCGTGGTGTTCCTCGCCGGCGACGATGCCGGCTACATCACCGGCTCGACGCTCACCATCAACGGCGGCCAATACATGGTTTGAGGCACAAGGGCGGGACTTCGATCCTCGCACGGCGCGTCTGCCGTGCTGCTGCGAGGATCAGCCTGCAGGTGCGCTCATGACGTCGCGCGTTGCGACGCTGATCGGGCTGTCGGCTATCCTGATGTGGTCGCTGCTTGCGGTGATGACGGTCGCGACCGGCACCATCCCGGCGTTTCAGCTTGCCGCGATGACGTTCGCGATCGG
>NZ_QTKI01000100.1:0-13403 GCF_010820945.1 Rhodopseudomonas sp. BR0C11 | reverse complement strand
GATCTGGCTGATGAGCGGCCGGCGGCTGTATCTGTTCGATCGCGAGGAAAACCGCGACGCCTTCGCGGCCAACCCGGAGCGCTATCTCCACGACGCCCGCGAGCGCTGGCCGGGACTGTTGGCGACGCTCGCCGAATAGCTTCAACGTTAGCTGCCGTTGCGATCGCCCCAGGCGATGAACTCCGGCACGATGAAGTTCGGTCGCGGTTCGTCGAACCGCAGCGGTGCGCCGGTCCGGTCGGTCACCTTGCCGCCCGCGGCGATGACCAGCGCGGCGCCGGCCGCAATGTCCCATTCACAGATCGATGCGAGCCGCGGGTAGATGTCGGCCTTGCCTTCGGCGATCCAGCAGAATTTCAGCGACGATCCCAGCGTCGCGTGCACGGCGCCTGGGCGGGCATCGATGAAAGCGACAGTGGCGGCATCGAGATGCGACCGGCTGACCGTGGCGATCCACGGCTCGCCTGGCTGCGGCAGCGTCCGGGTGCGGATCGGGCTGGCGGTGAAGCTGATCCCGTCAGCGGCGACCGTCAGCCGTTCGGCGCCATGGCCGACCGCGCCGCGCCAGGCGATCCCCTGAGCCGGCGCGCCGACGATGCCGAGCACCGGCAGGCCGTCGCACACCAGCGCCAGGTTGACGGTGAATTCGTCGCGGCCGGCGATGTACTCCTTGGTCCCGTCGAGCGGATCGACCACGAAGAAACTGCCCGATGTCGGCCGCCCGTTGCTGCAGCACTCCTCCGACAGCACCGGGACGTGCGGCGCGATCTTCGCCAGCCCCTCGGCGATCACCCGGTCGGCGGCGAGATCGGCGGGCGTCACCGGCGAGCCGTCGGGCTTCTGGGTGACCTTGGCGTCGCGGGGGATCGCCATGATCGCCGCCCCGGCGCGCAGCACCAGCTCGGTGAGCGGTTCGAGCAGAGTTGCGGCGTGCTCGGAGGAAACGATGGCGGGCTGTTCGAACGCGGCAGTCATCAAGCTGTGTCATCCTCCGTCGGTGGTCCTGTTCGTGTCGGACCGTTGTGTTGGCACTGCCTGCGGCCGCAGTGTATCAAGCCATTAACCAAGGCTGATTCGTCTTGCGAGCGGTTTTCCGAGGAACAGACTGATGTCCGACACCCAATCTCCCGCTGTGCAGGCTCCCGCACCCGACGCGCTGGAGCTCGCGGCGCTGCTGTGTTCGCGGGTGTGCCACGATCTCATCAGCCCGGTCGGTGCGATCGTCAATGGCCTGGAAGTGCTCGACGACAGCTCCAAACAGGAAGATCGCGATTTCGCGCTCGAATTGATTAGAAAGAGCGCCAAAACCGCATCGGCCCGGCTGCAGTTCTGCCGGCTGGCGTTCGGTGCGGCCGGTTCGGCCGGCGCGCAGATCGATCTCGGCGACGCACAGAACATGGCGCGCGGTCACCTCGAAGACGACAAGACCAAGCTGGCGTGGAATCTGCCGCGGCTGCTGCTCGCCAAGAACCGCGTCAAGCTGCTGCTCAACATGCTGGTGATTGCTCAGCAGACGATTCCGCGCGGTGGTACGCTGACGGTCGATCCGATCGGTGAGGGCGACAATTTGTCGTTCCGCATCGTTGCGGCTGGTATTAATGCCCGCACGCCGCACAACATCGTCGATCTGCTCAACGGGACGCAGAGCGGCCCGATCGAGTCGCACGGCGTGCAGCCGTACTACACGCGGCTGCTCGCGCAGGCCTGCGGATTGGCCGTGTCACTTGCGCCGGAAGGCGACACCATGGTGGTAACTGCGTCCTGAGAGGCGCAGTGATATAGTGAAGATTGTATTGACGCTTAGCCTCGGGATCGTACGAAGGTCCTAACTATTTGAACTTCCGCCGCATCGTCCCGCGGCCTGCAACCAATATTAAACGCTTTCCGCACACAGTGGCCGCATTAGTCGGGCATTGGCGACGGTCGCGTGCCCGCGTGCAGTGAAGGCCACGCGTATGGACGATCTTCTTCGTGAGTTTTTGACGGAGACCTTCGAGAGCCTGGACACGGTTGACAACCAGTTGGTCCGGTTTGAGCAGGAGCCGAACAACGCGAAGATATTGGACAATATTTTTCGTCTTGTTCACACCATCAAGGGGACGTGCGGGTTTCTAGGATTGCCGCGGCTTGAAGCGCTTGCGCATGCGGCCGAGACCCTGATGGGCAAATTCCGGGACGGGATGCCGGTGACGGGGGAGGCGGTGACGCTGATCCTGACCACGATCGACCGGATCAAGGACATTCTGACCCAGCTGGAGGCGACCCAGGCCGAGCCCGAGGGCGAGGACGGCGACCTGATCGGGGAGCTGGAGCGGCTGTCGATGCGCTCGCCGGAGGAGATCGCGGCCGAGCTCGGCGGCGCGGCGCCGGTGGACGTTGCCGAGGTTGCTGTGGCCGAACTCGAAGCTGCTGCCGAAGTTGTTGCGGCCGACGCCAATTCGACCGAAGGCACCCTGGTGGCGCAGACGCTGGAGCGTCCGCTGCGGCCGGGTGAAGTGTCGCTGGACGAGCTGGAGCGCGCCTTCCGCGAGACCGAGATCGAGATGGCTTCCCCGCCGCTGCAGCCGGCCGTGAGCGAGGCTCCGGCGGTCGTGGCCGAGGTGGTTGCACAGCCTGAGCCGAAGCCGGCCAAGCCCGCCAAACCCGCCGCCAAGCCGGCGGCGAAGAAGTCCGGCGGCGAAGGCGAGGGCGCGGCTGAAGGTGGTGCCGCTGGCGGCGTCGCCAACCAGTCGATCCGGGTCAATGTCGATACCCTCGAACACCTGATGACGATGGTGTCGGAGCTGGTGCTGACCCGTAACCAGCTCTTGGAGATCAGCCGGCGCCACGAGGACAACGAGTTCAAGGTGCCGCTGCAGCGGCTGTCGACGGTGACGGCCGAGCTGCAGGACGGGGTGATGAAGACCCGGATGCAACCGATCGGCAACGCCTGGCAGAAGCTGCCGCGCATCGTCCGGGATCTGGCCGCCGAACTCGGCAAGCACATCGAGTTGGAGATGCACGGTGCCGACACCGAGCTCGACCGCCAGGTGCTCGACCTGATCAAGGACCCGCTCACCCACATGGTGCGCAACTCCGCCGACCACGGGCTGGAGAAGCCCGAGGACCGGGCGCGCGCCGGCAAGCCCGAGCAGGGCACTATCCGTCTGTCCGCCTATCATGAGGGCGGCCATATCGTGATCTGCATCGCCGACAACGGCCGCGGGCTCGACACCGAACGGATCAAGGCCAAGGCCTTGGCCAACGGTCTGGTCACCGAGGCCGAACTCGAGAAGATGACCGAGGCGCAGATCCACAAGTTCATCTTCGCGCCGGGCTTCTCGACCGCCGCCGCCGTCACCTCGGTGTCCGGCCGCGGCGTCGGCATGGACGTGGTGCGCACCAATATCGACCAGATCGGCGGCACGATTGAAGTGAAGTCGGTCGCCGGTGAAGGCTCGGCCATCACCATCAAGATCCCGCTGACCCTGGCGATCGTCTCGGCGCTGATCGTGGAGGCCGGCGGCGACCGGTTCGCGATCCCGCAGCTGGCGGTGGTCGAACTGGTGCGGGCGCGGGCCAACTCCGAGCACCGCATCGAGCGGATCAAGGACACCCCGGTCCTCCGGCTGCGCGACAAGCTGCTGCCGCTGATCCATCTGAAGAAGCTGCTCGGCATCGACGAGGGCGCCAATAGCGAGCCGGAGAACGGCTTCATCGTGGTGACCCAGGTCGGCAGCCAGACCTTCGGCATCGTGGTCGACGGCGTGTTCCACACCGAAGAAATCGTCGTCAAGCCGATGTCGACCAAGCTGCGTCACATCGGGATGTTCTCGGGCAACACCATCCTGGGTGACGGCGCGGTGATCATGATCGTCGATCCGAACGGGATCGCGCAGGCGCTCGGCACTGCTGTGTCGGCGCAGCACGATATCTCCGATCAGGCGGCGGCGAGCCGCAACGCCTCGGCCGAACAGCTCACCTCGCTGTTGGTGTTCCGCGCCGGCTCGAGCCAGCCCAAGGCGGTGCCGCTGTCGCTGGTGACGCGCCTGGAAGAGATCGCCTCCGACAAGATCGAGAGGTCGAACGGCCGCTACATGGTGCAATACCGCGACCAGCTGATGCCGCTGGTGCTGATGGAAGGCGTCGATGTCGCCACAAGCGGCGTGCAGCCGATCCTGGTGTTCGCCGACGAGGATCGGTCGATGGGTCTTGTGGTCGACGAGATCGTCGACATCGTCGAGGAGCATCTGCACATCCAGGTCGGCTCCAGCCGCGACGGCATTCTCGGCTCTGCGGTGATCAAGGGCCAGGCCACCGAAGTGATCGACGTCGCGCACTTCTTGCCGATGGCGTTCTCCGACTGGCTGGCGCGCAAGGAGATGCGGCAGACGATGACCACGCGCTCGGTGCTGCTGGTCGATGACAGTGCGTTCTTCCGCAACATGCTGGGTCCGGTGCTGAAGGCGGCGGGCTACAAGGTGCGGGTTGCGACCTCGGCGGTCGAGGGCCTCGCCGTGCTGCGCTCGGGTGCGCAGTTCGACGTGATCCTGACCGACATCGAGATGCCGGAGATGAACGGCTTCGAGTTCGCCGAGGCGATCCGCTCCGACACCAAGATGTCGAGCCTGCCGGTGATCGCGCTGAGTTCGCTGGTGTCGCCGGCGGCGATCGAGCGCGGCCGCCAGGCCGGTCTGACCGACTACATCGCCAAGTTCGACCGTCCCGGCCTGATCGCGGCGCTGAAGGAGCAGACCACGATGCATGCGACGCCCGAAGTGCTGGAGCAGGCGGCATGAGCGAGACCAGGAAGGACACCCCCGCGATGAGCCGCACCATCGACGCGATCAGCGGCAACACCACCCAGTTCGCCACCGCGATGATCGGCGGGCAGCTGTTCGGGCTGCCGATCAGCCGGGTGCAGGACGTGTTCATGCCGGAACGGCTGACCCGGGTGCCGCTGGCGCCGGACGATGTCGCCGGCGTTCTCAACCTCCGCGGCCGGATCGTCACCGCGATCGACATGCGGGCCCGGCTCGGCCTGCCCAAGAACCAGGACGGCAAGCCGCCGATGGCGATGGGCGTCGACCTGCGCGGCGAATCCTACGGCCTTCTGATCGACTCCATCGGCGAAGTGCTGACCCTGCCGGACGAGGGCCGTGAGACCAACCCGGTCAACCTCGATCCCCGCATGGCTTCCTTCGCCAACGGTGTCCACCGCCTCGACGGACAGCTCATGGTCGTCCTCGACGTCGACAAAGTGCTCGAAATCGCAACTCAACGTATGGCTGCTTGATGTAGCGCGCCGAACTCAGCTCACCGCCCTCGAATCTCCCGGGAAGGACCGCATGACACCGCTCGATTACGAGTACCTGCAAAAGCTGCTGAAGGACCGTTCCGGCCTGGTGTTGTCGGCTGATAAAAAGTACCTGCTCGAGAGCCGGTTGCTGCCGCTCGCCCGCAAGGCTGGCGTGCCGGGGATCACCGATCTGGTGCAGAAGATGAAGGCCGGATCGGATTCGCTGATTAACGACGTGGTCGAAGCGATGACCACGAACGAGACGTTCTTCTTCCGCGACAAGACGCCGTTCGATCACTTCAAGGACAGCGTCATCCCCGAGCTGATCAAGGCGCGCGCGGGTCGCAAGTCGCTGCGGATCTGGTGCGCGGCGTCGTCGACCGGCCAGGAGCCGTATTCGTTGGCGATGCTGCTGAAGGAGAAGTCCGCCGAACTCGCCGGCTGGCGGATCGAGATCGTCGCCACCGACCTGTCGCCCGAAGTGCTGGAGAAGTCCAAAGCCGGTCTCTACACCCAGTTCGAGGTGCAGCGCGGCCTGCCGATCCAGCTTTTGGTGAAGTACTTCAAGCAGGTCGGTACGATGTGGCAGCTCAATGCCGACGTGCGATCGATGGTGCAGTACCGTCTGTTCAATCTGTTGCAGGACTTCACCGCGCTCGGCAAGTTCGACGTGATCTTCTGCCGCAACGTGCTGATCTATTTCGACCAGGCGACAAAATCTGATATCTTCAACCGGCTGATGAAGGTCAACGAGCCGGACGGCTACCTATTTCTCGGCGCCGCCGAGACTGTGGTCGGTCTCACCGACTCCTACCGGATCTGTCCGAAACGGCGCGGCGTGTACCTGCCGAACAGTTCTGCCGCCTCGACGGCTCCCGGGCTTGCGCTCGGCGGCTTGAAGGCGGGCGCCCTGACGGGGCGATAAAGGAGGACGAAGTGGCGTCCGAGAGTGGCGGACCGGAACGGGTGTCCTTCGGGCGTGGCTATAACGTCTGGATCATGGGCATCGACGGCACTTGGCGGCGCAACTGCGTTCTCAAGGCGGTGTCGAGTGTCGACGCCGAGCTCGAGCTCGAAGGATCGATCGAAGGCCTCAACCTGAAGGAGTTCTTCCTTCTGCTGTCGTCGACCGGTCTTGCCTACCGCCGCTGCGAGCTGATCCGGGTCAACGGCTCGGAGATCGACGTGCGCTTCCTCAGCACCCGCAACAAGAGCGTCAAATCCTCCAGCCGCGACGACCGGATGGCCTGAGCCCGGATTCTAAATTGCGTCAAATTCGGCAGGGAATTGCTAACCGATTTTCCGAAGGCGACGCGACTCTGGTTTCTGCAAACGCTTCTTTCAACGGTCGAGTGATAGGATCGGTTCGCGTTCTGGTTGGCGAAGGTCGGTTCGTTTCCGACCTGATCGGTCAGTTCGGGTGAGGAAAAAGCCGAGCATAAGCGACGCTTTCAAGGAGCTCTGGCAGGCGAGCACGGCGATGGTAGATCCAACCAACCATAATCCGGCGATCGACGTTCTCGTCGTCGACGATGATCCGGTTCAGGGGGCGATCGTCAGCGGTGTCTGCACCAAGCTCGGCTACCGCCCGCATTTCGCTTCGTCCTATCAAGAAGCGGCGGCGCGTCTCGCGACCGGCCGGTTCGATTACATCACGATCGATCTGTCGCTCGGCGATCACGACGGCATCGAACTGCTGCGGCTGATCGCTGAGACCGAGGCCAAGCCGCGTCGGATCATCGTGATCAGCGGATGCGAGGAGCGCATCCTCAATGCCACGGTGAGGATGGCCCACGCCGTGGGGATGCTCGACACCATTTCGCTGCCCAAGCCGATCGATCTGGCGCTGCTGCGCGGTGCGCTGGCGCCGGTCCAGGGAGCCGCATCGTCGCGGCGCGGAGTGGATGCGCGCCTGTCCGAGATCACGGTGAAAGATCTTCGCCGCGGTCTCGACGATGGTGAAGTCTATGCCGCGTTTCAGCCGAAGATTGATCTCGCCACAGGTAGAGTGACCGGCTGCGAAGCGCTGGCACGCTGGGACAGCGCGACGTTCGGTCCGGTCGGCCCGGATGTTTTCATTCCGCTCGCCGAGCAGGGCGGGCTGATCAAGACGATGACGCTGCGGATGCTGCGGGACTCGATGACGTTCGCTGCCGCGTTTCTTCCGACCGAGCCGAAATTCGTCGTGGCGGTCAATCTGTCGGCCTCGCTGTTATCCGACACCTCGCTGCCGGAGGAAGTCGAGCACCTGCTCGCCGAGATCGGCGTGCCGGCGCGGTCGCTGATGATCGAGGTCACCGAAACCACCGCGATGGCCGATGTCGGCCGCGCCATGGACGTGCTGCTTCGGCTGCGGCTGAAGGGCATCGGCATCTCGATGGACGATTTCGGCACCGGCTATTCGTCGCTGTCGGCGCTGGCGCGAATGCCGTTCAGCGAATTGAAGATCGATCGCTCCTTCGTAAAAGACTGCCTGACCGATGCCGACATGTGGAAGATCGTGTCGTCCTCGGTCGCGATCGCGCATCAGTACAACATGAAGGTCGTGGCCGAAGGCATCGAAGATGCCGCAACTTGGCACGCTCTCGATGCCCTCGGTTGCGATATAGGCCAGGGGTTCGAGTTCTCTCGTGCGTTGCGCCAGGATGCCTTCGTCGAGTGGTATCACGGCTGGATGGCGCGTCCTCCGGCAACGCGGGCGGCCGTAGTGCCGTTGCAGCGGGAGGCCTGAGCGCTCAAGCGTCGCGCATATCCCGATCCGGCGTCAGCCCGCCAGTTCCACCAGTTGATTGTCGTCGGCCGGCACGCGGCGTGCGGCGGTGAACGCCGCTTTGATCTGCTTGGTCATCGCCACGTATTCGGCTTGCGTCAGATGCGGCGCGGCGTGCTCTAGCTCGCGCGCCAGTCCCGACAGGTGGTCGAGTCCAAAGGTGGCCGCCGCGCTCTTGAGCGAATGCGCCTCGCGTTCGATCCGGCGGCGTTCGCTGGCGATGTTGAGGGTATCGAACAGGGCGATCCTGGCCTCGGTGTCGCGTGCGAACACCGACAGCACCGCCAGCGTCGCATCCTCGCCGATCTCCTCGACCAGATGGCCGAACGCCTTGCGGCCGACATAGAGCTGCCCCGCGCCAGCGAGATCCGACGGCGCTGCAGTCTGTTCGACGTTGTCAGCCGGGGGCGGAGCGAGCGGCGCAGGGGCGGGCACAAGGCGAGGAGATTCTGCAGCCGGCAGCGGCGGCAGCGCGCGCAGGATCGCTTCGATCAGTGCTTTCTTGCGGACCGGCTTGGCTACATGATCGTTCATGCCGGCGTCGCGGCAGGCGGCGGCATCTTCGGCGAAAGCATTGGCAGTGAAGGCAATGATCGGGACATTGGCGAGCGCTCCGCCGTGTGAGCGGATTGCCCTCGTGGCATCGAGCCCGTCCATCTCGGGCATCCGCACGTCCATCAGCATGACATCGTAGCTGAAGCGGGTCGCAGCGGTGACCGCCTCGGTGCCGTCGCAGGCGGTATTGGTCTGGACCCTGAACTCGCCCAACATCTGCGCTGCGATCGCCCGGTTGGTCGGATTGTCGTCAACCACCAGCACCCGCAGCGGCCGGCCGGCGGCCTCGATCCGGGCGCGGAATTGCGCATAGACGGTCTGGTCGTCCTGCTCCGGCGGAGCCACATCGTCGGCGATGGGCAGCGTCAGCGAGAAGTGGAATTCGGAGCCTCTCCCCGGCGTGGAGGTCACGCCGATCTTGCCGCCCATCTGTTCGATCAGCCGTTTGCTGATCGCAAGACCAAGTCCAGATCCGCCGAACCGCCTGCTGATCGAACTGTCCGCCTGCACGAAATCCTTGAACAGCGAGTCGATCTTGTCGGGTGCGATTCCGATGCCGGTGTCGGTGACGATCCAGCGCATCCGCGCGTTCGTTGTGTCGCGCGAGATGCACTCGGTCGTGATCGTGATCCCGCCCGAGGTCGTGAACTTCACCGCGTTCGAGATCAGATTGAGCAGGACCTGCCGGATACGGCCGGCGTCACCGGTCAGTGCCTCGGGCATATCGCCGCGCGTTTCCTGACGGATCACCAAGCCCTTGGCGACCGCGCGCGGTCCGATGACGCTGAGCGTGTTGTCGACGATGCTGCGCGGTGCGAATGGGATCGGCTCCAGGCTGAGGCGGCCGGCTTCGAGCTTGGAGAAGTCGAGGATGTCGTCGAGGATCTGCAGGAGGTTGTCGCCGGCATCGTGAATGCTGGTCACCGCCAGGCGTTGCTCGGCGTCGAGGCGCGTCTCCAGAAGGTTGGTGGCAAGTCCGATCACCGCGTTCATCGGGGTGCGGATCTCATGGCTCATCATCGCCACGAAGCTGGATTTGGCCGCGCTCGCCGCCTCGGCCGCCTCGGCATAGAGATGCTGCTTGCCCCACCAGCGTGCGATCGCCACGCTGCCGGTGATGATGACAAGCGCGCTGATCACCGACATCGCGATCATCAGCGCGGCCATGTCCTGCCAGCTCTGCAGTGCGCTGTCCTCCGGTTGCGTGACACGGACCACGACCGGGTAGTTCGGCAGCATCCGCGTCACACGAAGACGTTTGTTCGGCCCCGCAGCCTCCCGCTGGCGTCCCCCTGCGGCCAAGGCCAGGCGGCCGGCGTCGGTCACGACGGTGCCGAGCCGGTCCGAGTGGGGATAGTTGACCAGCAGCGTCCCGTCGGATCGCATCAAGGAGATTTCGGTGCCGGTCCCCGGGGATGTGGCGGCGAAGAAGTTCTCGAAATACTGCACCGAAATCGCACCGAGCAGCAGGCCGATGAAACCCCCGCTGGCATCGTTCAGACGGTGAGCGAGGTAGATGTTCCAGGTTCCGGAACCGCGGTTCCGGGTGGGAGCGCTGACGAACGAGGTCAGCGCCGGATCGCTGCTGAGGGCCTGGAAGTAGTCGCGATCGGAGATGTCGACGTTGGGGATCGGCCAATACCGCGAGAAATTGATCAGCTTGCCGGTCTCGTCGATCATGGTGACGGCGTCGACCTGCGGCATCCCGGTGATCTTCTCGCTGAGCAGCGAATACACGCTCTGCTGCGACATCAGCCGTCGGTAGGAGGCACTGTCGGTCACGCCGGCGCGGCTAACATAATCACGAATGCTGGAAAGCAGCAGGTCCATCGATTTGAACGACCGATCGGCCTCTTCGGCGAGCGTCAGCGTGTACCGCTCCAGATTGGTCTCTGCCGTCTGCAGCGTGCTTTCGCGCAGGTTGCCGAGGAAGATCAGGTTGGTGCCGACGATGGTGGCGATCAGCACGATCGTCGTGACGCGGAGGGCCACCAGCGATCGCTTGAGGTTCGGGCGGGTCGGCGGCAGCATCGGACGAACGGGCTCCCGGTCAATGATCTGCGGCCGGAGCGGGGCCCCGTCGCGCGCCGATGGCGTCTTGATGGAAGCAGCGCAGCAACGGTGCCCGCCGGAGTTTATCCCCGCGGCCTTCGCCGTTTTGATAGCGCTTGCTTGCTCGAATCCGGTTCATAATGATATTCGGGAACTTAGGTTCTAATCGAGGATATCGGGAAACTCCCGGTCGGTTGGTTCGTACTAGATGAGAGTGTTGCGGGCGACGCTCGAGGCGGGCGCTTACTTAGTAGGGGTGGAAGCAGATAACACCGGCGACCTCGCACGTTTCTGAGATCACCATAACGGTTTGGTGCTGTCTTCGCGTTAACTTGGTTCCCCGTAGAATTACGGGCTGCAGTTGAACGGTACGTTCCATTCAAGGTTTTACCGGGAGGTCGTGTAATGAACGAACAGGCATCGGGAGGAGAAGTCTTCGTTGTCGATGACGATCCGGCGGTGCGCGAGACACTGTCGATCGTGCTCTCGGCGGCGGGCTATCAGGTGATCTGTTTCGCTGACGGTGAATCGTTGCTTGCGGTGGCGCGTAACCGCAGCCCGGCTTGCATCTTGCTCGACGTTCACATTCCCGGCCGGTCGGGTCTCGACATCCTGGCGGAGCTGCACGCTGAGGATTACCCGGCGCCGATCTTCATGATCTCGGGCAAAGGCGACATCGCGATGGCCGTCAACGCCATCAAGAACGGCGCCCTCGACTTCATCGAGAAGCCGTTCCGCGGCAAGGAGATCGTGTCACGGGTGGAGGAGGCGATCGAGGCCTTCTCGCGGCGGCGCGATGCCGGCCAGGGCAGCAAGGCCCCTTCCTACAATTTCCCCGGCAAGGAGCCGCTGACTCTGCGCGAGCGCGAAGTGCTCGAGCTGTTTTCGTCCGGCAATACCAACAAGGAAGCCGGCCGCCAGCTCGGGATCAGCCCGCGCACCATCGAGTATCACCGCGCCAACATCATGAAGAAGCTCGGCGCCCGCAATGCCACCGATCTGGTGCGCATCGTGATGACGGCGCCGAAGTAAGTCGAAGACCGGCGGCATCCCCGCCGGTCTCTTGCCGTCGGGCGGCCGTTACATCGTGCCGGGGAACGCGCCGCCGTCGAGCAGCAGGTTCTGGCCGGTGATGTAGCCGGCGTGGACGCTGCACAGGAACGCACAGGCGGCGCCGAATTCGTCCGGCGTGCCGAAGCGTCCCGCCGGGTTTTCGTTTTTCCGCGCTTCCAGGATCTGCTCGGCCGGCTTGCCGGACGCCTTGGCCTGACCGGCCGCGACGCCGCGCAGCCGATCGGTGTCGAACGGGCCGGGGAGCAGGGCGTTGATGGTCACGTTGTGGCGGACGGTCTTGCGCGACAGGCCGGCGACGAAACCGGTCAGGCCCGAGCGCGCGCCGTTCGACAGGCCGAGCACATCGATCGGTGCCTTCACCGCGGCCGAGGTGATGTTGACGATGCGGCCGAACTTGCGTTCGATCATCTTGTCGACCGTCGCTTTGATCAGCTCGATCGGCGTCAGCATGTTGGCGTCGAGCGCCTTGATCCAATCGTCGCGGGTCCAGTTGCGGAAATCGCCGGGCGGCGGGCCGCCGGCATTGTTGATCAGGATGTCCGGTTCCGGGCAGGCCGCCAGCGCGGCGGCGCGGCCTTCCAGCGTGGTGATGTCGCCGGCGACCTCGATGATCTCGACATCGGGATAAGCCTTGCGCAGCTCCGCTGCAGCCTGCGCCAGCGCCTCTGCGCCGCGTGCAGTCATCGTCACATGCACGCCTTCGGCGGCGAGCGCCGCAGCGCAGCCGCGGCCTAGTCCCTTGCTCGATGCGCACACCAGCGCGCGGCGACCCTTGATTCCCAGATCCACGTTTCACTCCCGGATGCATGGCGATGTCGATGCGGCCGGCACTCTAGCCATCCCGCTCCGGCATGGTAAGGGGAGGGCAACGCATAACGCATCAACGGGAAACGCGGCATGGATCAACTGTTCGACGTCAGCAACGAAGTCATTCTGGTCACCGGCGCATCGCAAGGGCTGGGCCGCCAATTCTCGCGCGTGCTCGCCGCGCGCGGGGCCGCGATCGTGTTGGCTGCGCGACAGATCGACAAGCTGCAAAGCCTGGAACAGGAGATCAAGGACGGCGGCGGCCGCGCCGTGGCGGTGCGGATGGATGTCACCGATCTCGGCTCGATGGCCGCGGCGCTTGATCAGGCCGAGGCCGTGATCGGCCCGATCACCGTGCTGATCAACAATGCCGGCGTTGCCACCGAGAAACTTGCGGTCGATCAGACCGAGGCCGATTGGGACAAGGTGATCGGCGCCAATTTGAAGGGCGCTTACTTCCTGGCGACCGAAGTTGCGCGCCGGATGATCGCACGCCAGCAGGGCGGCAACATCGTCAACATCGCTTCGGTGCTCGGCCAGAGCGTGCTGAAATTCGTCTCGCCCTACGCGATCTCGAAGGCCGGCATCATCCAGGCCACCAAAGCGATGGCGCTCGAACTCGCAAGCTCGCGCATCCGCGTCAACGCCCTGGCGCCGGGCTACATTGACACCGACATCAATCGCGAGCTGTGGTCGACGCCGGCCGGCGAGAAGCTGCTCAAGAGCATTCCGCAACGCCGCGTCGGCCACGAGTCCGACCTCGACGGCGCCATCCTGCTGCTCGCCTCCAACGCCTCGCGCTACATGACCGGCAGCGTGGTGACGGTGGATGGCGGATTCTTGCTGGGGTAGGCGACTCCTTCACCT
>NZ_QTKI01000010.1:0-29413 GCF_010820945.1 Rhodopseudomonas sp. BR0C11 | reverse complement strand
ATTCGGGCTTTATCTGGCCGACGCCGCCCTCGCCGTTCAGGCCCGCGGTGGATAAGTGCCTATTACGTCAGACGTGCGACCACATCGGCGAGTGCGAGATTTTCACGCGACCCGTCGCTGCGGCGCTTGAGTTCGACCTTGCCTTCGGCCAGCCCGCGCGGACCGACGTGGATCTGCCACGGAATGCCGATCAGGTCCGCAGTCGCGAACTTGGCGCCGGCGCGCTGATCGGTGTCGTCGTACAGAACGTCGACGCCCTTGGCCGACAGCTCGCGATACAGCTGGTCGCAGGCCGCGTCGGTCGCGGCATCGCCCTGCTTCAGATTGAGGATCGTCACCCGGAACGGCGCCACTGCCTCCGGCCAGATGATGCCATTGTCGTCGTGGCAGGCCTCGATGATCGCGCCGACCAGCCGCGACACGCCGACGCCGTAGGAGCCGCCGTGGATCGGCGCATCGGTCCCGTCCGGACCGGTGACGTTGGCCTTCATCGAGTCGGAATACTTGGTGCCGAAGTAGAAGATCTGGCCGACCTCGATGCCGCGGGTGTTGAGGCGGTTGGCCTCCGGCACTTCGCTCTCATAGCGCGCCGCCTCGTGAACGTCCTCGGTCGCCGCATAGACCGAGGTCCACTGCTTGATGATCGGCGTCAGGTCGCCGTCGTAGTCGACGTTCTCGTCCGGCACCGGCAGGTTGAGCACGTCGCGGTCGATGTAGACGCCGGACTCGCCGGTCTCGGCCAGCACGATGAATTCGTGGCTGAGATCACCGCCGATCGGGCCGGTCTCGGCGCGCATCGGGATCGCCTTCAGGCCCATCCGCGCGAAGGTGCGAAGGTAAGCGACGAACATCTTGTTGTAGGACTTGCGCGCGCCGGCTTCGTCGACGTCGAACGAGTACGCGTCCTTCATCAGGAATTCGCGGCCGCGCATCACGCCGAAACGCGGACGCTGCTCGTCGCGGAATTTCCATTGAATATGATACAGATTCAGCGGCAGGCTCTTGTAGGACTTGATGTAGGCCCGGAAGATCTCAGTGATCATTTCCTCGTTGGTCGGACCGTACAGCAATTCCCGCTTATGCCGGTCGGCGATCCGCAGCATCTCCGGACCGTAGGCATCGTAGCGGCCGCTTTCGCGCCACAGGTCGGCGAGCTGAAGGGTCGGCATCAGCAGTTCGATCGCGCCGGCGCGGTTCTGCTCCTCGCGGACGATCTGCTCGATCTTCTTCAACACCCGATGGCCGAGCGGCAGCCAGGCGTAGATGCCGGCCGCCTCCTGCCGCAGCATGCCGGCGCGCAGCATCAGCCGGTGCGAGACGATCTCGGCCTCCTTCGGGTTTTCCTTCAGGATCGGCAGGAAGAATCGCGACAAACGCATGGGATTTGCTCGGAGAATCGGGTGGAAGCTGATTTTGCGCCAGTGAAACCGGATCGGACGCGAAAACACAAGGGCGGGAGCCGCGCAACTCTGCAATTCGGGCCGGATTGGCCGCTGCTCAGGTCGGTGCGGGACACTTGCGGTCTAGCACGGCGACCGGGGGCTCGGCACCCGACTATCGAATCACGATCGGGGTTTCGAGGTTCACCTTCTCGAAATCCGAGATCAGGATGCCGAGCGTCAGCGTCCATTTTCCAGGCACGGGCGCCGTCAGCCGTGCCCGCCAGGGTCCGTCCGCCGTCTTCCGCGCTTCGGCGCTGAGCGGCTCGATCCCGGCATCAGAATTGGCGAGCGTCACGGTCAGCGCCTGCGCGGCAAGCGGCGCCTCCTCGGCCGTCTGCAGCAGCACTTCGATCTCGACAGGCCCGGCTTGGGCGGACGCCAGCGTCACGGTAGCCATCGCCCGCTCGGTATGGAGATGCACCATCTCCGAGGCTGTCGCCAACTGAGATGCGGCGCTGCGCGGCGGCGGGGTGAAACGCCACAGCCCGACCACGCCCAGGATGGCGATCACCAGCACCAGCTCGGCCACGATGCTGGCCCGCATTCTCCGCACCGCCGACACCTCGCCGGCCATCAGCAGCGGCGTCAGCCGCACCCGGTTCCACAGCGCCAGAGCGAGCAGCACGCAGACCAGCGCCAGCTTGGCGATCAGCACACGGCCATAATCGCTCTGCCACAACGCATCGATCCGGCCGAGTTCGATCGCCGCCAAAGCGATGCCGCTGATCAGCAGCATTACGATCGCCAGCGGGATCGCCTTGGAAAACCGCCGCAGCGTCGCCGGCGCCGCATCGCGCCTGCCGACCGCGATCGCCAGCGGCAGCAGTGCGCCGATCCACAGCGCCAGGCTGACGCCATGCATCCAGACGGCAGCGCCGGAGAGCGCGCGCGGCTCGGCTGTGGCCGCATGTCCGCTGACGGCGAACGCTGTGCCGAGGCTCACAACGGCGCCGAGCGACAGCAGCCGCGCGTTCCAGCCGCGCCAGCGCAGCGCCAGCAGCGTCAGAACGAAGGCCATGCCGGACAGCGCGGCCGCATCGCCGAACGAGCCCGATGCGCCGGCGCGCCACACCGCGGCATCGCCGAGCTGGGCCAGCGGCAGATCGAGTGCGTCCAGCCCCTGCAGGCCGGCCGACAACACGACGGAGGCTAGGCCGAGCAGCGCGAGTCCTGCGGTCAGCATCGCCGCGCCCGCGACCGGTGCCGCTGCGATCCAGGCCAGGAAGGCCGCGCCGCCGACGGCGGTGAGCAGCGTGAAGCCGGCCAGGATGCGCGTCGCCCAAATCGCGGTGCGGCGCGCGGGATCGTCCGGCACGACGATCGCTGGCAGCCTTTGGCCGGGCGTCCCGATCCAGAACGTCAGCGCTCCCCCGATCGGGTGGCCGTCGGCGGAGACCACCCGCCAGCTCAGCACATGGGCGCCCTCGCCCAGCGCGGCCGGCGGCGCAAACCGAAGGGTCGCGCCGTCCTGATCGATCGCCGAGATCGCCTGGCTGCGGCCGCGCGCGTCGATCAGTTGCAGCAGCAGCGCGGTGACCGGTTCGTTGAAGGTCAGCGTGAAAGTAGTCGGCGGCGTCGCCAGCACCGCTTCAGAAGCGGGATTGCTGGCGACGAGGCTGGCATGCGCGGCCGCGAGCGCCGGCCACAAGAGCACGGCGATCGCCGTGATCCAGGCCAGCCAGCGCCCGCGGCGGCGCGTGTGAATGTAGCCCGCCGTCACGGCGCCTTCGGCTTCAGCCGCAGCGCCGGGGCCGGCTCATGCAGGGCGTCGGACTTCTGTCCCGAGGCCGGAATTTCGATCCAGCGCGAAACGCCCTTTTCGCATTCCTGCACCACCGGGAAGTACAGCGTCTTGCCGGCAGCGTCGGGCAGTTTCATCACCAGACCGAAGGTGTCGTAGAGGTTGTCCGGGAGCGGCCCGCCGCGCCAGATCACCTCGTCGACGGTTTCGGTGATCGTCTTGCCGTGCAGCTTCGGCTGTTCGCCCTCGATCTTGCGGGTCTTGATGTCGACCGACCAGCCCGGCTTCATTTGCGGCTTCACCGACAGCACGCCGTCCGGAATTTTGACCCGCACCGCTAGCGTCGCGCTGCCGTCGCAGCCGTGCGGCACGCTGAATGCCGCCTGGAAGTAATTGCCCGCCGTAGCCTCGTTCGGCTGCAGCGTGACGTGAGCCAGCGCCGGCGCGGCGCCGAGCGCGGCGGCCGCGAGGGCCGCCGCTGCCGATACGGATCGCAACCGCATCACTTCTTCATCCCGTGGCCGCTGTGATCCATCGTGCCGTGGTCCATCTTCATCATGCTGCCGCCGGCATCGCCGGGCGCCTTGGCGCCGACGCCTTCGACGTCGAGGGTGACCTGAACCTTGCCGGCCTTTTCGAACTGCAGCGTCATCGGCACCTTGTCGCCCTGCTTCAGCGGGCCTTTCAGATCCATCAGCATGATGTGGTAGCTACCCGGCATCAGCGTCACGGTCTTGCCGGGCTCGATCGGCAGCCCCTTGTCGAGCGGGCGCATCTTCATCACCCCGTTGTCCATCGACATCTCGTGGATCTCGACCTTGCCGGCGATATCGGCGGTGCCGGACACCAGACGGTCGGCGCTGCTGCCCTTGTTCTCGATGGTGAGGAAGCCGCCGGCAACCTTGGCACCGCCCGGGGTGGCGCGGCTCCACGACTGGCTGATCACCAGATCGCCGGCCTTGACCTCGGCGGCCTGGACGGCGGCGGTGGACAGCAAGGTGGCGACGGCGACGGACGCAACGCTGCGGATGAACATCTTCATGGGTGGGTCTTTCTGTCAGTTGAGGAAGTCAGAACGAAAGCCATGTCAGGCGCGTTCCCGCGATTGCGGGGCGACGCTCCGTCCGGCGATTGTCGAACATTGAAAAGAGCGGCGGACGCCGCGGTCAGGCAGAGGCTGGGACCAGAGCCGGCGGCCCACGCGCCTGGGCGTGAGCGAACGAGCGACGGTCGACCGGCGCCGAATCGGCAAGGTGCCAGACCACCACTTCGGCAAACCGCGCCACCACGAAATCCTGCGGCGGCAGCGCCGGCACCGGCGCACCGCTGAGGCCGACGGCGCAGATCGCACAGCAGCCGGAGTCGTGCGCCGACGGTAAAGCGGCATGTGACGCCTGCCCCGGCTTCGCCATCTCGGCGCACAGCGGCGCGACGCCGACCGGATCGGCAATCGCGCTGGCAATGAAGCGCACCGCGCCGATTGGTGCCAACAGCTGCACCAGCACCACCAAGGCAACCAACGGAATCAGCCGCCCGAGGCGTCGGCGCAGTGCAGACAGTCCTTTGGGCGGGTGAATTATCATGCAGGTCGGTTGCGTTCAGTTGACCAACGCAGCATCGCACAGCTCGGCAACCGCGCCAAACGAAACTGCAAACCGCGTGCAGCTGGCGAGTTCTCGTTCATTTCACGTCTTGCCTTAAATTTGAACATTCGTTGCCGTGAATGATGACAAGACGCTTAGAATAGGCTACCAATGTGGCTACAGGCTGAGCCTTGCGGCGAAGGTCTGAGTGGTCCAAGTCTCGGGAGGAACCCTGACGTTCACCAACGAACGTCGCCCGGCCAAACAATACGAACAACTATTCGGGGAAATTATAGGGTCGACAAGTTTTTTAGCAGGGCGCCGCGCCCTGCTTTTTCTTTTTCAGCACCATTTCGGCACTATTTTTCATTCGACGAATCGCCAAACAGCCGACGCCGCTCGCGGGCGAATCCAACCAAGATACATTTGGCAGATTGAGCCGCCGCGTGTCCGCGACTCGTAGGATCGATTGAACGCAGCGAAATTCATCGACGCGAATCGTGCATGCGCCCGTGAGGCTCGCTGCGCTCAACGCGCAGCGCCGAACCACAGCACGTCACCACGACGGCGCGTCACGCGGCGCAGCGGCTACAGAGGCAGATTCATCAGCTTGGCGAGACGATCGATACCGAGCCAGCCGGAACGATACGCGTAGAGTGCGACGGCGAAAATCACCGCCGAGATCAGCGTGGTCCACAGCGCCTTGCGCGCCAGCAGCGTTGCCACTGGGGCGCCGGGATCGGTGCCGGGAGACGGCCCCTCACCTTCGCTCTCGGCGTGACTGCGCACGCCGAACGGCAGCGTCACGAACAACACGATCCACCACAGAACGAAGTAGATCGCGAGCAGCCCGGCGACGGTCGAGGCCATCGATCAGGCTTGTTCGATCTCGACCAGCGCGCCGGAGAAATCCTTCGGATGGAAGAACAGCACCGGCTTGCCGTGGGCACCGATCTTCGGATTGCCGTCGCCGAGCACCCGCGCGCCTTCCTTGGTCAGGCGGTCACGCGCCTCGATGATATCCGGCACTTCGTAGCAGACGTGGTGGATGCCGCCGTCGGCGTTGCGCTCGAGAAACTTGGCGATCGGCGAGGCTTCGCCGAGCGGCTGGATGAACTCGATCTTGGTGTTCGGCAGGGTCACGAACACAGTGATGACGCCGTGCTCCGGCAGCGGCACCGCCTCCGAGATCGCCGCGTCGAAGCCGGCGCCATAGACCTTGGCGGCCTGCACCGCATCCTTCACCGCGATCGCCACGTGGTTGAGCCGCCCGAGCATGGTCACCCTCTTTCGTTGTCGTGTTCTTGTTGGTGTTTATCTCAAACCGTCAGCACGTGCACCGTGCACAAAGGTTTCTTGCCCCATTCCGCCTGAACGATCGAGCGGACCGTGCGTCGCACCGATTCCGCGACCGAGTCCGGATCGCGTCGCCGCGCGCGCGGCAACCCCTCGACGGTGGCAACCACGGCATCGAACACGATGTCTTCGAGCGGCTCGCCCGCGGTGTTGTTCTCCGGCATGCCGACCAGATCGACCTCGGGATCGTCGGCAAGTTCGCCGGCCTCGGTCAGCGCCAGCGCCACGAAAGCACAGCCGGCGAACGCCATCTTGCGGCGCTCGACCACGGCGCGCGAGGTGTCCTGCTCGAGGATGGTGCCGTCCTTGTAGAGCCGGCCCGACGGCAGTTGATCAATCACCGCCGGATCGCCCGGACCGAGACGGATCAGCTCGCCGTTGCGGCAGGTCATCACCTTCGGCACGCCCATCTGCCGCGCCAGCTTGGCGTGAGCGTTCAGATGCAGCGCTTCGCCGTGCACCGGGATCAAGAGCTGCGGCCGCACCCAAGAGATCATCTCGCGCAACTCATCGCGGCGCGGATGCCCGGAGACATGGACGAGGTGATCGCGATCGGTGATCACTTCGATGCCTTGCGTCACCAGCCCGTTGATGATGCTGCCGACCGCCTTCTCGTTGCCCGGAATCGTGCGCGACGAGAAGATCACGCAGTCGCCCTTGTTGAGGGTGATTTCGGGATGGTCGTCTCTGGCAATTCGCGCCAGCGCGGCGCGCGGCTCACCCTGGCTGCCGGTGCACAGCGCCAGCACCTTGTCGGGCGGAAAGTGCCCATAATACTCGGGTCCGCGGAAGCTCTGCACGCCATCGAGATGACCTGTCTCGCGCGCGACCTGCGCAACGCGGTCCATCGCGCGGCCAACAAGAACAACCTCGCGCCCCGCCGCCTTCGCCGCATCGGCGACGGCGCGGATGCGACCGACGTTGGATGCGAAGGTCGTCACCGCGACGCGGCCCTTCGCCGACTTGATCAGGCCGGCGAGCGAAACTGCGACTTCAGCTTCAGACGGCGAGCGGCCGTCGCGCACCGCATTGGTGGAGTCGCCGATCAGCGCGAGCACGCCTTCGTCGCCGAGCTGGCGCAGCCGCGCTTCGTCGGTCGGCGGGCCGACGACGGGGGTCGGATCGATCTTCCAGTCGCCGGTGTGCAGTACCGTGCCGACCGAGGTGCGGATCGCCAGCGCGTGGCTTTCCGGAATCGAATGCGCCACCGGGATGAATTCGACGCTGAACGGGCCGAGATCGATGGTGCCGCCCGACGGCACTTCGGTGATCGGAATCTTCAGCGTGGTGCGTTCAGCCGCCAGCTTGGCGGCGAACAGCGAGGCGCTGAATTTGGTGGCGTAGATCGGGCAGCCGAGCTTCGGCCACAGATCGATGATCGCGCCGAAATGATCCTCGTGCGCATGGGTCAGCACCAGGCCGACCAGGTTCTTCTTCTCTTTTTCCAGGAAGCGGATGTCCGGCATGATCAAATCAATGCCGGGCAGATGCTCCTCGTCGCCGAACGACACGCCGAGGTCGACCGCCAGCCAGCTCCGCTGAGCGCGATTGCCGAGGCCGTAGATCGACAGGTTCATGCCGATCTCGCCGACGCCGCCGAGCGGCGCAAATGTAAACTCGTCCGGACGCGCCATCACGCCGCTCCCATTGATGCGACGCCTTTGAAATACACGTCACCGGCCGAAACCGGCACCCTTCTTCCGTCGGTGGTGCGCACGATCAGACAGCCGGTGTCGTCGATGCTGTCGAACACGCCCTCGAGCGCGCTGTCGCCGGATCGGATCGACACCGGTTCGCCGAGACCGGCGGCGCGCTCCAGCCAGCGCCGGCGAATCTCCGGAAAGCCGCGGCCGTCGTCCCAGATGCCGCGCAGCTCGGTCCAGGCGTCGGACAGCGCCGCGAACAGATCCTCGGCGCTCACCGAGATGCCGAGATCGTGCAGCGAGACCGCCGGATACGGCGTATCGGTCGGCGCCGCGATGACGTTGGTGCCGATACCGACCACCACGGCAAGGCGATCGCCGACGTTCTCCGCTTCGAGCAGAATGCCGGCGAGCTTCTTGCCCGACGCCAGCACGTCGTTCGGCCATTTCAGCCGGAAACCAAAATCGATCCCTGAGCGCGCCCGCGCTTCCAGGCTGACCTGCTGCAGCGCGGCTTCGAGCGCGAGCCCGGCAGCGAAGCCGAGCGTCGCCGCGGTGCCGGGCGGCACTCGCATCACTTCGAGAACGCTGCTGGCGAGATTGCCCCGCGGCGCGATCCAGGCGCGCTGGCGGCGGCCACGGCCGGCGGTCTGCTCGGTGGTGACGAACCACATCGGGCCCACCTCGCCTGCTCGCGCGCTGGTCAGCGCCTCGGCATTGGTCGAGCCCGTGGAATCGAAAGCGGCGAGCCTATAGCCCGCCGCTGCCGCCTTTGATCCGAGATGCAGCGCTGTCATTTAGAACAGCGACTTGGCTGCCGCTGTTGCTGCGTTCACCAGCGGTGCCGGGTAGACGAAGAACAGCATATTGAACAGGCCGGCGACCATCAGGACGCCGCGTAGCTCCGGCCGCACCGGATCGACGCCCGGCGCCGGCTCGTCGAAGTACATCACCTTGACGATGGCGAGATAATAGTAGGCACCCACCACGCTGGTGACGACGCCGACCACAGCCAGCACGAACATGCCGGCCTTGATCGCGGCCATGAACACGTAGAACTTGGCGAAGAAACCGGCGAGCGGCGGGATGCCGGCGAACGAGAACAGCAGCATCGCGAAGAAGAACGCCAGCGGCGGATTGGTCCGCGACAGGCCGGCGAAATCGCTGATGTTCTCGACGTGCATGCCGTTGCGACGCATCGCCAGGATCACCGCGAACGCGCCCAGCGTCATCGCCACATAGATCGAGATGTAGACGATCACGCCCTGCGCGCCTTCAACCGTGCCGGCCGACAGACCGACCAGCGCGAAGCCGATATTGGCAATCGCCGAATACGCCATTAGGCGCTTGATGTTCTTCTGGCCGATCGCCGCGAACGAGCCGAGCGCCATCGAGGCGATCGCCACGAAGATCACGATCTGCTGCCACTGCGGCGCGATGCTCGGGAATGCCGTGAGCGTGACGCGGGTGAAGATCGCGATGCCCGCCACCTTCGGCGCCGAGGCGAAGAACGCAGTGACCGGGGTCGGCGCGCCTTCATAAACGTCCGGCGTCCACATGTGGAACGGCACCGCCGAAACCTTGAAGCACAGGCCGGCGAGCAGGAACACGAGGCCGAACACCAGGCCGACATTGCCGTCCTTGGCCGCAGCCGCAATGCCGGAGAACTGCACCGTGCCGGTGAATCCGTAGATCAGCGAGGCGCCATACAGCAGCATGCCGGACGACAGCGCGCCGAGCACGAAGTACTTCATGCCGGCTTCGTTCGACTTGGCATCCTGACGGTTGCTGGCAGCGACCACGTAGAGCGCGAGGCTCATCAGTTCGAGGCCGAGATACAGCATGATCAGGTCGCCGGCCGAGATCAGCAGCAGCATGCCGGCGGACGACAGCAGCACCAGAATGGCGTATTCGAACATCCGCCGCGTCGGATGAGTCAGCACTTCGAGCGACAGGATCAGCGTCACCGCCGATCCGATCAGCGCCAGCACCTTCAGGAAGCGGGCGAAGTCGTCGACGATGAAGCTGCCGCCGAAGGTGACCAGCTTGCCGGCCGGCAGCGCGAACAGCTCCAGCGCGCCGGTGGCGACCAGCAGCAGGATCGCCAGCACTGTGACGGTGCCGGTGGCCTTCGGCCCGCGATACGCGCCGAGCATCAGGAGCAGCATCGCCCCCACCACCAGAACCAGTTCCGGCAGGATCGGAAGCAGCGGGTAACCGGCTGTTTCAAAGTTCATCTGGATCAGTCCTTGCCGGTCACGGCAGCGCCGCTGCCTTCACGGCAGTCACGGCGGCGGCGTAGTTGTTGACGAGTTGCTGAACGGAGGCGGCCGACATGTCGAGCACCGGCTTCGGATAGAAGCCGAACAGGATCGTCAGAACCACCAGCGGCGCCATCATCAGACCTTCGCGCCAGGTCAGATCCTTGATGCTGGCGAGCGCCGGCTTGGTCATCGCCCCGAACACCACCTTGCGATACAGCCACAGCGCGTAGCCGGCCGACAGGATCACGCCGGTGGTCGCCAGCGTCGCGGTCGGGATGTTGACGCGGAAGGTGCCGAGCAGCGTCAGGAATTCACCGATGAAGCCGGAGGTGCCGGGCAGACCGACATTGGCCATGGTGAATACCATGAACACCAGCGCGTACAGCGGCATCCGGTTGACCAGGCCGCCATAGGCAGCGATCTCGCGGGTGTGCATCCGGTCGTAAACGACGCCGACGCAGAGGAACAGCGCGCCCGACACGATGCCGTGGCTGATCATCTGGAACACCGCGCCGGCGACGCCCTGGGTGGTGCCGGAGAAGATGCCCATGGTGACGAAGCCCATATGCGCCACTGAGGAGTACGCAATCAGCTTCTTGATGTCCTCCTGCATCAGCGCCACCAGCGAGGTGTAAATGATCGCGATCACCGACAGGGTGTAGATCAGCGGCGCGAAATACACCGAAGCGTCGGGGAACATCGGCAGCGAGAACCGCAGGAAGCCGTAGCCGCCCATCTTCAGCAGGATAGCGGCAAGGACGACCGAACCCGCGGTCGGCGCTTCGACGTGCGCGTCCGGCAGCCAGGTGTGCACCGGCCACATCGGCATCTTCACCGCAAACGAAGCAAAGAACGCCAGCCACGCCCAAGTCTGCAGACCGCTCGGCACCGAGGTGCGCATCAGGGTCGGAATGTCGGTGGTGCCGGCGTTCCAGTACAGCGCCATGATCGCCAGCAGCATCAGGACCGAGCCGAGCAGCGTGTACAGGAAGAACTTGAACGACGCGTACACCCGGCGCGGACCGCCCCAGATGCCGATGATCAGGAACATCGGGATCAGGCCGCCTTCGAAGAACAGATAGAACAGCACCAGATCCAGCGCCGAGAAGGTGCCGATCATCAGCGTTTCGAGGATCAGGAACGCGATCATATATTCGCGCACCCGCACCGTCACCGAGCGCCAGCTCGCGATGATGCAGAACGGCATGATCGCGGTGGTCAGGATCACCAGCGGCAGCGAAATGCCGTCGACACCCATGTGATAGGTGATGGTGTTGCCGAGCCAGGGCGCCTTTTCGACGAACTGGAAGCCCGGGTTGGCGGGATCGAAGTGCCACACCAGCAGCAGAGACACCGCGAAGGTGATCAGCGTGGTCCACAGCGAGATCCAGCGGGCGTTACGCCGCGCCGCCTCGTCCTCGCCGCGGGCGAGATAGACCAGTGCCGCACCGAGCACCGGCAGGAACGTAACGACCGACAGCACCGGCCAGGTCATGATCGAAGCCGACATTTACCGGCCCCCCAAGCCGAGGATGAACCAGGTGATCAGACCGGCCACGCCGATCAGCATCGCGAATGCGTAGTGGTAGAGGTAGCCGGTCTGCATCCGGACCACCCCGCGGGTGACGTCGAGCACCCGGGCGGAGATGCCGTCGGGGCCGAAGCCGTCGATCAGCATGCCATCGCCCTTCTTCCAGAGCTGGCGGCCAATCCACTTCGCCGGACGCACGAAGATGATCTCGTACAATTCGTCGAAGTACCACTTGTTGAGCAGGAACTGGTAGAGCAGCCGATGCTGGCTGGCGAGCTCCATCGGGATATCCGGGCGCCGGATGTAGAAGAACCAGGACACCAGGAAGCCCACCACCATCATCACCGTCGGCAGCAACGCGATCCAGGCCGGGATGTGGTGCATCTCTTCGATGATGTGCGGGTGCATCTTCAGCGACGAGCGGAAGAACTCCTCGATGCCGTGGCCAGCGAACAGCTCCTTGAACGGATAGCCGGCCGCCAGAGCGCCGAAGGCGAGCACGAACAGCGGGATCGTCATCACCAGCGGGCTCTCATGCGCCGCCTCGTAATGCTTCCGATCATGCGGCTCGCCGTGGAAGGTCTTGAATACCAGGCGCCACGAATAGAACGAGGTGAGCAGCGCGGCGACCACGGTCATCAGGAAGCCGTAGAACGCCAGCGGGTTCTTCGAGACGAACGCCGCCTCGATGATCGCGTCCTTGGAGAAGTAGCCGGCGGTCAGGGGGAAGCCGGTCAGCGCCAGGGTGCCGATCAGCATCACGCCGTAGGTGAACGGGATGCGGTCCTTCAGGCCACCCATGTTGCGGATGTCCTGCTCGTGATGCATCGCGTGGATCACCGAGCCGGCGCCCAAGAACAGCAGCGCCTTGAAGAAGGCGTGCGTGAACAGATGGAACATACCGACCGAGTACGCGCCCGCCCCCATCGCCACGAACATGTAGCCGAGCTGCGAACAGGTCGAATACGCCACGATCCGCTTGATGTCGTTCTGGACGAGACCAATCGTCGCCGCGAAGAATGCGGTGGTGGCGCCGAAGAACATCACCACGGCCTGGGCGTTCGGGGCGAGTTCGAACAGCGGCGACATCCGCGCCACCATGAATACGCCTGCGGTGACCATGGTCGCGGCGTGGATCAGCGCCGACACCGGGGTCGGGCCTTCCATCGCGTCCGGCAGCCAGGTGTGCAGCAGGAACTGCGCCGACTTGCCCATCGCACCCATGAACAGCATCAGGCAGGCCAGCGTCAGCGCGTCGGCATGCCAGCCGAAGAAGTTGATGGTCTTGCCGGTCAGGCCCGGCGCCGCCGAGAAGATCGTGTCGAAATCGGTGGAGCCGACCAGCACGAACACCGTGAAGATGCCGAGCAGGAAGCCGAAGTCGCCGACGCGGTTGACCACGAAAGCCTTGATGGCGGCGGCGTTGGCCGACGGCTTTTGGTACCAGAACCCGATCAGCAGGTAGCTCGCCAGACCGACGCCTTCCCAGCCGAAGAACAGCTGCAGCAGGTTGTCGGCGGTCACCAGCATCAGCATTGCGAAGGTGAACAGCGACAGATAGCCGAAGAACCGCGGCCGATGCGGATCCTCGTGCATGTAGCCGATCGAATACAGGTGGACGAGCGACGACACCGTCGTCACCACCACCAGCATCACCGCGGTCAGCGTGTCGACGCGCAGCGCCCAGGCGACCTGCAGCTCGCCGGAATTGATCCACGGCAACAACGCCACGCGTGAATCGTGGTGCATGAAGCCGACTTCGACCAGCGTCACCCAGGACAGCGCGCAGGAAATCAGCAGCAGCGTCGTGGTGACGATCTCGGCGAGACGCGAGCCGGCAGCGGCCGGTTCGACCGGACCGTGAGCGTGATCGTCGTGCGCGTGGTCGTCGTGACCATGAGCCTCATGCGCATGAGCGTCATGGCCGTGCGCAGCGTGGCCATGTGCGTCGTGGCTATGGCCGTGATCATCGTGGTGCTCGACGGTGTCGCCGCTCGGGTTGCGGGCGTGGGCGCCCACCAGCGCAATGACGGCCGCGATCAGCGCGCCGACAAGCGGCAGGAATACGATAGCCTGGATCATGCGCGCGCCTTCAGCCCCCCGGACATGCCGTCAATCCGCAAACGATTGCCGATCATGCCCTAGCCCTTCATCAAG
This sequence comes from Rhodopseudomonas sp. BR0C11, assembly GCF_010820945.1. NCBI lineage: Bacteria > Pseudomonadati > Pseudomonadota > Alphaproteobacteria > Hyphomicrobiales > Nitrobacteraceae > Rhodopseudomonas > Rhodopseudomonas sp. BR0C11. The sequence goes on along the minus strand of NZ_QTKI01000010.1, from coordinate 15,696 downwards.
TTGATATCTTGCACCGCGATGGTGCCGCGGTTGCGGAAGAACACCACCAGAACCGCGAGGCCGATCGCGGCCTCCGCGGCGGCGACGGTGAGCACCAGCAGCGCGTAAACCTGGCCGACGATGTCGTTCAGGTAGATCGAGAACGCCACCAGGTTGATGTTGACGGCGAGCAGCATCAGCTCGATCGACATCAGGATGATGATGACGTTCTTGCGGTTCAGGAAGATGCCGAGCGTGCCGAGCGTGAACAGCACCGCGGCGACCGACAGGAAATGGCCGAGACCGATCTCGTTCATCGCACCCACTCCGCAGCATCGTTGTCGGACAGGCCCTGCCCCGGCTTGACGTGGCGGATCGCCATCGCCGTCTCCTTGGAGCGGGCGTTCTGCGCGGCGATATCCTGCCGCTTGACCTTCTTCTTGTGGCGCAGCGTCAGCACAATCGCGCCAACCATCGCCACCAGCAGCACCATGCCCGACACCTGGAAGTAGTGGATGTAGCGGGTATAGAGCACGAGGCCGAGCGCCTCGGTGTTGGAGACGCCGGTCGGGATCGGCGATGTCACCGCCTTGGTGACGGTCGGGCTGATCACCCAGCCGCCGGCCAGCAGCAACAGCTCGGCCAGGAAGATGAAGCCGATCAACAGGCCGAACGGCAGATATTCGAGGAAGCCTTCGCGCAGCTGGCTATAGTCGACATCCAGCATCATGATCACGAACAGGAACAGCACCGCGACGGCGCCGACATAGACCACGATCAGGATCATCGCCAGGAATTCGGCCCCCATCAGCACGAACATGCCGGCGGCGTTGACGAACACCAGGATAAGGAACAGCGCGGAGTGCACCGGGTTGCGGGCGACCACGACCATCACCGCGGCGGCGATCGCCACCCCGGCGTAGAGATAGAAGAACAGGACGGGCATCGACATGGCGTCAGCTCACCGGTACGGCGCGTCGAGGGAGATGGCCTTGGCGATTTCGCGTTCCCAGCGGTCGCCGTTGGCCAGCAGGCGGGCCTTGTCGTAGTACAATTCTTCGCGGGTCTCGGTGGCGAACTCGAAGTTCGGTCCCTCGACGATCGCGTCGACCGGGCACGCCTCCTGGCAGAACCCGCAATAGATGCACTTCACCATATCGATGTCGTAGCGCACCGTGCGGCGGGTGCCGTCGTTGCGGCGCGGGCCGGCCTCGATGGTGATCGCCTGCGCGGGGCACACCGCCTCGCACAGCTTGCAGGCGATGCAGCGCTCCTCGCCGTTGGGATAACGGCGCAGCGCGTGCTCGCCGCGGAACCGCGGTGAGATCGGGTTCTTCTCGAAAGGATAATTGATCGTCGGCTTCGGTTTGAAGAAGTAACGCATGGCGAGGAAAAACGCCGATACGAACTCGGTCAGAAGCAGCGAACGGGCGGTAGCGGTGACGTTCATCGAAGCCTCATTTCGGTGCCAGGCCGGCGAACTGCAGGACCGACGCCACGATCACCACCATCGCCAGCGACAGCGGCAGGAACACCTTCCAGCCCAGCCGCATCAACTGGTCGTAGCGGTAGCGCGGCACGATCGCCTTCGCCATCGCGAACAGGAAGAACATGAACAGCAGCTTCAGCGAGAACCAGACGATACCCGGCACCCAGGTGAAGGGCGCGTAAGGCACCGGCGGCAACCATCCGCCGAGGAACAGGATCGTGCCCATCGCGCACATCGTGACGATCGCCACGTACTCGCCGAGCATGAACAGCAGATACGGGGTCGACGAGTATTCGACCATGAAGCCGGCGACCAGTTCCGATTCCGCTTCGACGAGGTCGAACGGCGGGCGGTTGGTTTCGGCCAGCGCCGAGACGTAGAACACCACGAACATCGGGAACAGCGGCAGCCAGTACCAGCCGAGCATGCCCCACTTGCCGTCCTGCGCCTCGACGATCGCGGTCAGGTTCAGCGAGCCGACGCACAGCAGTACGCAGATCACCACGAAGCCGATCGAGACTTCGTAAGACACCATCTGCGCCGCCGAGCGCAGCGCGGCGAGGAACGGGTACTTCGAGTTCGACGACCAGCCCGCCATGATGATGCCGTACACCGACAGTGACGACACCGCGAGGATGTAGAGCACGCCGACGTTGATGTCGGCGATCACCCAGCCGGCATTCACCGGGATCACCGCCCAGGCCGCGAGCGCCAGCACGCAGGTCACCAGCGGCGCCAGCAGGAACAAGCCCTTGTTGGCGCCGTCCGGAATGGTCGGCTCTTTGAGGACGAACTTCAGCAAGTCGGCGAACGACTGCAGCAGACCCCACGGTCCGACCACGTTCGGGCCGCGACGGATCTGCACCGCCGCCCAGATCTTACGGTCGGCGAGCAGGATGTAGGCGATCGCGATCAGGAGGATGACCAACAGCAGCACGCTCTGCCCGATCACCACGAGCAGCGGCCACAGGTTGGTCGCGAAGAATTCAGCCATGGGTCCCGCCTACTCCGCCGCCGTCAGCAATTGCCCCGACGCAAGGCGGGAACATTCCGCCATCACCGCGGACGCCCGCGCGATCGGGTTGGTCATGTAGAAATCGGCGATCACCGGCTTGAACGGCGTCTTCTCGACGCTGCCGCCAGCAGCCGCCAGCTTGCGCAGATCGGCCGGATCGCCGGCCTCGATTTGATCGACCCGCATCAGATGCGGCACCTCCGCGAACAGCGCCTTACGCAGCGCCGCCAGCGAGTCGTAGGGCAGCTTGGCACCGACCGCTTCCGACAGCGCCCGCAGGATCGCCCAGTCTTCGCGCGCATCGCCCGGAGGGAACGACGCCCGATTGGCGATCTGCACGCGGCCTTCAGTGTTGACGTAGATGCCGGACTTCTCGGTGTAAGCGGCGCCCGGCAGAATCACGTCGGCGCGGTGTGCGCCGCGATCGCCATGGGTGCCGATGTAAACCACGAACGCGCCGTCCGGCACCTTGACCTCGTCGGCGCCGAGCGAAAACAGCACGTCGACGCCGCCGGCCGTCGCCATCTCCGCCGCGCCCAGCCCGCCTGCTCCCGGCACGAAACCGATGTCGAGCGCGCCGACGCTGGAGGCCGCCGGATGCAGCACCGCAAAGCCGTTCCAGCCGTCGTCGAGCGCGCCGACGTCGGCGGCGAGCTTGGCGGCCAGCGACAGGATCGCGGCGCCGTCGCGACGCGCGGTCGCCGCCGCACCGACCAGGATGATCGGACGCTTGGCGTTCTTCAGCGTCTCGGCGAAGCCGAGCTTGCCGGCGATCAGATCGTTCAGCGTGTCGGTGCCGGCGCCGAGATAGTTGTAGTGATAGGTCAGCTCGGCCTGATCGCCGATCACACCGATCGGCATGCCGCTGGCCCGCCAGCGCTTGCGGATGCGGGCATTGAGGATCGCCGCTTCCTTGCGCGGATCGGAGCCGATGATCAGCACCGCGTCGGCCTGCTCGATGCCGACGATCCCCGGATTGAAGATGTAGCTGGCGCGGCCGGCCTTCGGATCGAACGCCGCGACGTTCTGCGCCGCGACGTTGGTCGAGCCGAGCTTGGCGAGCAACTGCTTCAGCGCGAACATCTCTTCGACCGCGGCGAGATCGCCGGCGATCGCGCCGATCTTCGGGGCCGAGGAGCCGTCGAGCTTGGCCTTGATTGCGGCGAACGCCTGCTGCCAGCTCGCCGGCTTCAGCTTGCCGCCCTCACGAACGTAAGGCCGGTCGAGCCGCTGCGTGCGCAGGCCGTCGACGACGTGGCGGGTCTTGTCGGAGATCCACTCCTCGTTGATCGCCTCGTTGACGCGCGGCAGGATGCGCATCACTTCGCGGCCGCGGGTATCGAGGCGGATCGCCGAACCGACGCCGTCCATCACGTCCACCGACTGGGTCTTGCCGAGCTCCCAGGGCCGCGCCGCGAAGGCGTACGGCTTGGACGTCAGGGCACCGACCGGACAGATGTCGACCAGGTTGCCCTGCAGCTCCGAGGTCAGCGCCCGCTCGAGATAGGTGGTGATCTCCATATCCTCGCCGCGGCCGATCGCGCCCATTTCCGGCACGCCGCAGATTTCCGCCGCAAAGCGCACGCAGCGGGTGCACTGGATGCAGCGGGTCATCGAGGTCTTGACCAGCACCCCGAGATACTTGTCCTCGACCGCGCGCTTGTTCTCGGCGAACCGGCTCTGATCGACGCCATAGCCCATCGCCTGGTCCTGCAGGTCGCACTCGCCGCCCTGATCGCAGATCGGGCAGTCGAGCGGATGGTTGATCAGCAGGAACTCCATCACGCCTTCGCGTGCCTTCTTGACCATCGGCGATTTAGTCGAGATCTCCGGCGGCTCGCCGTTCGGACCCGGGCGGCAATCACGCACGCCCCAGGCGCAGCTCGCCACCGGCTTCGGCGTGCCCTTCAGCTCGACCAGACACATCCGGCAGTTGCCGGCGATCGACAGCCGCTCGTGGTAACAGAACCGCGGAATTTCGGCGCCGGCGGACTCACAGGCCTGCAGCAGCGTGTACTCCGGCGGAACTTCGACTTCCTTGCCGTCGACGATGATCTTGATCATGGCAGTCACTCCGCCGCTTGCATGTGCGCCGGATCGAGCACGCCCTGATCGTCGAGCGTGGCCTTGCGCGAGAAGTCGTCGATGCGGCGCTCGATTTCCGGGCGGAAGGCGCGGATCAGGCCCTGGATCGGCCAGGCCGCGGCATCGCCGAGCGCGCAGATGGTGTGGCCTTCGACCTGCTTGGTGACTTCCAGCAGCATGTCGATTTCACGCTTGTGGGCGCGGCCTTCGACCATGCGGTCGAGCACGCGCCACATCCAGCCGGTGCCTTCGCGGCACGGCGTGCACTGGCCGCAGCTTTCGTGCTTGAAGAAGTAACTGATGCGCGCGATCGCCGCGACGACATCGGTCGACTTGTCCATCACGATCACGCCGGCGGTGCCGAAGCTCGACTTCACCGCGCGGGTGCCGTCGAAGTCCATGATCAGGTCCTGGCAATCCGCCGCCGGGATCAGCGGGCACGACGCGCCGCCGGGAATGATCGCCAGCAGATTGTCCCAGCCGCCACGAATGCCGCCGCCGTGCTTTTCGATCAGCTCGCGGAACGGAATGCCCATCGCCTCTTCGACGACGCAGGGCGTGTTGACGTGGCCGGAGATGCCGTAAAGCTTGGTCCCAACGTTGTTGGCGCGGCCGATCGACGAGAACCACGCCGCGCCGCGGCGCAGAATGTCCGGCGCGACCGCGATCGACTCGACGTTGTTCACCGTGGTCGGGCAGCCGAACAGACCGACGTTCGCCGGAAACGGCGGCTTCAGCCGCGGCTGGCCCTTCTTGCCCTCGAGGCTCTCGAGCAGCGCGGTTTCTTCACCGCAGATGTAAGCGCCGGCGCCGTGGGCGACGTACAGGTCGAACGGATAGCCGTGGACGTTGTCCTTGCCGATCAGCTTGGCCTCGTAGGCCTGGTCGATCGCCGCCTGCAGCCGCTCGCGCTCGCGGATGAACTCGCCGCGGACGTAGATGTAGCCGGTGTGGGCGCCCATCGCGCAGCCCGCGACCAGACAGCCTTCGACCAGCGTGTGCGGGTCGTGGCGCATGATCTCGCGGTCTTTGCAGGTGCCGGGTTCGGACTCGTCGGCGTTGACGACCAGATAGCTCGGCCGGCCGTCGGCATTGTCCTTCGGCATGAAGGACCACTTCAGGCCGGTCGGGAAGCCGGCGCCCCCGCGGCCGCGCAGGCCCGACGCCTTCATCTCGTTGATGATCCAGTCGCGGCCCTTGTCGATGATCGCCTTGGTACCTTCCCACGCGCCGCGACGGCGCGCGCCCTTCAGCGTCCAGTCGTCGAGACCGTACAGGTTCCGGAAGATGCGGTCCTTGTCGTCCAGCATGGCTTGCGGCGTTCCCTGTCAGCGTTTGGATTGCATGTAAGCGAGCCCGGTAGCGCATCCCCCGAAGGTCAGCGCCCAGATCACGCTCGATTGGAGTGTTGCACCGAGCGCGTAGCGCTGCAGCAGAAATATGAACGCTGCGGCGGCGACACCGTGCAGCAGCATGTAAACGGGGATCGGCATGGCTCTCGCGCTTTCCGCGACGGCGCGCCCCACCGGGGCGGGCGTCGTCATGGCGGGTTCTTCTCGGTGGCGTCTGCTGCGGGCGGCTTGGGCGCGGGGCGCTCCTGGACGTTGGCAGCCACCCCCGCCCGCTTCGCCTCGTCATCGGTCAAGGGCGGCCCGTTGGCGTCGACCGGTGATGCGTTGATACCACCCGTCTTCAGCGTGGTCGGACCGGTAATCGGTGCCGCGTGCTGCCGGCCATTCTGCGGGCCCGGCGTCGGCGGATTGCCGCTGGCGAAACCGTCCAGCACCTTGTTCAGCGTCTCGGGCGTCAGGTCTTCGTAGGTATCCTTCCAGATCTGCACCATCGGCGCGTTCACGCAGGCGCCGGCGCACTCGACCTCCTCCCAGGAGAAGTCGCCGTCGGCCGACAGATGGAACGGGTCGTGATGGATCCGGTTCTTGCAGACCTCGATCAGCTCACCGGCGCCGCGCAGCCGGCACGGCGTCGTGCCGCAGACCTGGACGTGGGCCTTCTTGCCGACCGGGTTGAGCTGGAACATCGTGTAGAAGGTCGCCACTTCCAGCGCGCGGATATGCGGCATCTGCAGCATGTCGGCGACGGTGCGGATCGCCGCTTCCGGCAGCCAGCCGCCGCACTGTTCCTGCGCCCGCCACATGATCGCGATCACCGCCGAGAACTGCCGGCCCGGCGGATACTTGGTGATTTCCTTCTGCGCCCAGGCGAGATTTTCCGCGGTGAACGCGAAGCTCTCGGGTTGCAGCTCTTTCGGTGCCAGACGACGAACGGACATGCTCAGTTTCTCGCCGAGCGCTGCGCCACGCTCGCATTCAGGTGTTGGATCCGGGCCTGCCAGAACGCGCTTGCGGTTCCGACGACGTTGTAGCCGACATTCGACGCGACCTTGATCCGGTCGAGAATGCCGAGGTCGACTACGGCCTCGTAGCGATTGCTTTGCGGGTCGTACACGACCAGCTTCAGCGGGGTGTGTTCGAGGATGAAGCGCGACACCTTGTGATCGCGGTCGCTGCCGTGCTCTTCGCACAGGATCGCGGTGTCTTCAGCGAGCAGCCGCTCGCCGCCGCGGATCGCGTCGATCTCGACACCCTCGACGTCGAGCTTGACGATGTACTTGCCGCCGAGCGGCAGATGGCCGTCGTCGATCAGATCATCGAGACGGATCACCGGCACAGTTTCGCCGTCGGCGCCGGGCTTGCCGGCGATGCTGAACGCCTCGTGCTTGGTGCCCGACAGTTTCGCGGTGCCACGCGCGGCACCGACCGCGCACTTCATCACCGAGAACCGGTTGCCGTTGACCTGCGCATTGTGCGTCAACCGCGCGAAATTCTGGCTCGACGGTTCGATCGCCAGAGTGCGATGCGCACCGAACGGCGCGCTCGACACCAGCACCGACCAGTAGCCGTAATTCGCACCGCAATCGACCAGCGTGTAGTCGACGTCGGCGGCGTCGCGGAACAACAGGTCCAGCTCGATCTCGTAAGAGTAATCGCGCTGCAGCAGCTTGCTCCAATAGCCGTCGCCGTAGGGAAACACGAAGGTCGCGTCGGGATTGAGCTTGATCGCGATATCGCGCTCCGGCAGCGCCTTGCGCATCAAATTCGCCGCGGCGTTGTAACCGCGATACGAGAAGGTCGACGACACCCGCGCGCCCATCACCAGCGCACACGCCGCCATGCGCTCGAGGGCGCCGGCGCCCTCGAGAGCGCCGGTAGCGCGGTCAAACTGGATGGGCCCGGGTGCGTTCACCGATCGACCTCTCCGAACACGATGTCGAGCGAGCCGAGGATCGCCGAGACGTCGGCGAGCAGATGGCCGCGGCTGAGGAAGTCCATCGCCTGCAAGTGAGCAAAGCCCGGCGCGCGGATCTTGCACTTGTACGGCTTGTTGGTGCCGTCAGAGACCAGATACACGCCGAACTCGCCCTTCGGCGCTTCGACCGCGGCATAGACTTCGCCGGCCGGGACGTGGAAGCCCTCGGTGTACAGCTTGAAGTGATGGATCAGCGCTTCCATCGACCGCTTCATCTCACCGCGGCGCGGCGGGAAGATCTTGTGGTCGTCGACCACGACGGGCCCCTGCCCCGCCGGCTCGCGCAACTTGGCAATGCACTGCTTCATGATCCGCACCGCCTGCCGCATCTCTTCCATGCGGATGTGGTAGCGGTCGTAGCAGTCGCCGTTCTTGCCGATCGGGACTTCGAAATCGAGTTCGGCGTAGCACTCGTAAGGCTGCGCCTTGCGCAGGTCCCAGGCTGCTCCCGAGCCGCGCACCATCACGCCGGAGAAGCCCCAGGCCCAGGCCTGATCGAGCGTCACCACGCCGATATCGACGTTGCGCTGCTTGAAGATGCGGTTGTCGCTGAGCAGTCGGTCGAGATCGTCGACCACCGCCGGGAATGCGTCGCACCAGGCATCGATATCGTCGACCAGCTTTGGCGGCAGATCCTGATGCACGCCGCCGACGCGGAAATACGCCGCGTGCATCCGGCTGCCGGATGCGCGCTCGTAGAACATCATCAGCTTTTCGCGCTCTTCGAAGCCCCACAGCGGCGGGGTCAGCGCGCCGACGTCCATCGCCTGCGTGGTGACGTTGAGCAGATGCGACAGGATGCGGCCGATCTCGGCGTACAGCACGCGGATCAGTTGCGCGCGGCGCGGCACCGCGATCCCCAGCAGCTTTTCCACCGCGAGGCAGAATGCGTGCTCCTGGTTCATCGGCGCGACGTAGTCGAGCCGATCGAAATACGGAATGGCCTGCAGGTAGGTCTTCTGCTCGATCAGCTTTTCGGTGCCGCGATGCAGAAGGCCGATATGCGGATCGACCCGTTCGACCACCTCGCCGTCGAGCTCCAGCACCAGACGCAGCACGCCGTGCGCCGCCGGATGCTGCGGGCCGAAGTTGATGGGGAAGTTGCGGACGCTGGCAGCGTCGGGAGCAGCAGCGTCAGCCATGGAGCGGGCTCCGCGTCAAAGCGAATAGCGAATTACGAACAGCGAACGACGTCACGACTTCACTCCCGCCTTCTCGTCTCCGGGAAGGACCGGATAGTCAGCCCCTTCCCAGGGCGATAGGAAGTCGAACTTACGGAACTCCTGATTGAGCCGCACCGGCTCGTAGATCACCCGCTTCTGGTCGTCGTCGTAGCGAACCTCGACGAACCCGGTCAGCGGAAAATCCTTGCGCAGCGGATGACCTTCGAAACCATAATCAGTCAGCAGCCGGCGCATATCGGGATGACCGGTGATGATGATGCCGTAGAGGTCGTAGGCTTCGCGCTCGAACCAGTCGGCGCCGGGGAAGACCTCGATGATCGACGGCACCAGCGTGGTCTCGCCGACTTCGGCCTTGACCCGCACCCGCTCGTTCAGCTTCGGCGACAGCAGGTGGTAGACGATCTCGAACCGCTCCGCGCGCCCCGGATAATCGACCGCGGTCATGTCGATGAAGCTGATGAAGCGGAAACGCGGATCGTCGCGCAGCAGCCGCATCACCTCCACGATTTTGCCGGCATCGACGGTCAGCGTGAGCTGACCGAACGCGACGGAGTGACCGGTCGCGATTCCCGGCAAGGCGCCGACGATCGTCTGACCCAGGGTGTCGAGCCCGTTGTCGTCCATGAAACAGCCTTCTTCAGCGTTCGATAGTGCCGGTCCGCCGGATTTTCTTCTGCAACAGCATCACGCCGTACAGCAGCGCTTCGGCGGTGGGCGGACAGCCGGGCACATAGATGTCGATCGGGACGATGCGGTCGCAGCCGCGCACCACGGAATACGAATAGTGATAGTAGCCACCGCCGTTGGCGCACGATCCCATCGAGATCACGTACCGCGGCTCCGGCATCTGGTCGTAAACCTTGCGCAGCGCCGGGGCCATCTTGTTGGTCAGCGTGCCGGCGACGATCATCACGTCGGACTGACGCGGCGACGCACGCGGCGCGAAGCCGAACCGCTCGGCGTCGTAACGCGGCATCGACAACTGCATCATCTCGACCGCGCAGCAGGCGAGACCGAACGTCATCCACATCAGCGAGCCGGTGCGCGCCCAGGTGATCAGGTCATCGGTCGCGGCGACGAAGAAGCCCTTGTCGGACAACTCGCGGTTGACGTTGAGAAAGAACGGATCGTCCGCCCCGACCGGCTTGCCGGTGTTGGGGTCGATGATGCCGGTGGCGGGCCGCGCGATCAGCGGCTGCGCGCCGGTCGGATATTGCGACGGCGTCGGCTGCATCGTTTCAGGCCTCAATCCCATTCCAACGCGCCCTTCTTCCATTCGTAGGCAAAGCCGACGGTCAGGACGCCAAGGAATACCATCATCGACCAGAAGCCGGTTGCGCCCAGCTTGCCGAAGGCAACCGCCCACGGAAACAGAAATGCGACTTCAAGGTCGAAGATGATGAACAGAATGGCGACGAGGTAGAATCTGACGTCGAATTTCATGCGGGCATCGCTGAAAGCATTGAATCCGCATTCATAGGCGGAGAGCTTCTCGGGGTCCGGTTGCTGATACGCCACCGCGAACGGCGCCACCAGCAAAACGAAGCTCAAACCAGCCGCAACGATGATAAAAACGACGATTGGCAGGTAGTTAGACAGAATGCCACTCATCACCCGTTCCCTAACCCCGCGGCTGTTGCGCTGCCGCAGACTCGTTCGCATTTGAATTGTTCTACCGCTTAGCGCAGTGCAACAGGGGGCGCAAGCCAAGCTGTGGCAAGACCGAGGTCCTCGGCGTGAATCCGATCCTCACCTGCACGAATTCGTGACTCATCATTCACAACCGAACTCGTCAACGCGTTAGAAACCATACGCAGCGCGGACGAAACCATTTTCGGAACCGGCGAAACTTTCCTGAAACACACGCAAGGCTATCGTCCGTTTGTCGACGCGGCAACAACAAGCGCCGCGGGGAGGCAGCGATGAACCACTCTTTGCATTCAGCGGATCGTGCGACCCACCTGAAGATCGTGGTGGTGGCTCTCATCGCAGGTATCAGCGTAGCAGCGCTGGGGATTACAGCCCGCACCACCGCAGCCGACAGCCAGACGGCCCAGGTCATCAAGGCCACCAAGCAGATGACCGTCACGGACTCTGGCCGCTCGACAGTGAGATAGCCACACATCCCCGACCGCGCATCAGCGGTAACAGAGGGTTGAGAAGGCCGCCACCTCGGCGGCCTTTTGCATAGCAGCCAGATGCAAACAGCAAGCATTCTCGATGCATCCGCGCCAGCGCGCGTCAGTGCCCTCGCCTGCTATCCGCGGATCGAGCCAGAGACCCGCGCAGACTCAGCCTGAGAGCCCGACTGGACATGCGGGCCATCAAATCGAGCACTTTCGTTTCCATCCGTTGCCCGGCCTTGTGGCGGGCATCACGTCTTGCAGCGAAACGGCGAGAAAAGGCGCGGATGGCTTGGACAAGCCCGGCCATGACGAAACTAATCGTCAATGGGACGGCTTGTGAAAGCCTTTGAATGTGTTGCCCGCATTTCCGGTCGGGCTCTGAGGCCCAGACGGCAAACAGCATCTGACCGCGATGAGATCGCTGTGAACTTCAGGAGGTTTCAGAGGGGGACTGCAGTGCGCCAATCGCCATCTTGGCGAAGTGGCGACGGGGCTCGAACCCGCGACCTCCGGCGTGACAGGCCGGCGCTCTAACCAACTGAGCTACTCCCGCGTGGTTTGCGTCAACCGCCGCAGTGGCGGTCGAATTAAAGGGCTCGCTCCCCCAAGTCAAGCGGCTTGAGGCAGAGATTCCCATTCTCGTGCACAGCCTTTGCATTTCGCCTTTAATGTCGGCATTTTTCGACACCCGAATGCAAATAATGCGCTGTTTACGGGGCAAACGACGTAGGCAGCGCCCACCCGAATCGTCTAAGCCCTGCTACGTCTTAGTTTCTAAGCCGCCACACACAGCAGGAGGGCTATATGGCGAAGAAAGCAGTTGCCAAATCCGCGACGCCGGCGACGGTGACCCTGAAGCATCTCGCAGCGGCGCTCGCGGAAGAGCACGAGCTGTCGAAGAAGCAGACCGAAGCCATTCTGGGCGACATGGTGACCCGCATCACCAAGCACCTGAAGAAGGGTGAGCGCATCCGGATCGTCGGCCTCGGCATCCTCCAGGTTCGCAAGCGCGCCGCCCGCATGGGCCGCAACCCGGCCACCGGCGAGCAGATCCAGATCAAGGCCTCCAAGAAGGTGGCGTTCCGCGCCGCCAAGGAACTCAAGGAAGCGATCTGATTCTGCTTCCAGAGCGTTTTTCAACGGGCGACTCGGTTGTCCCGGGTCGCGTGAAAAACGCTCGTCGCAGCAATGCGCTGGAGTGCAGGTCCTGATCGGATCGGGATCAGAACTCCAGTTCAGATTGAAGAACGGCAGGCTCGGGCATCCGCCCCGCCTGCCGTTTCTTTTTGGCGGCGCAGCACGCCGCTCCCTGGGTCGCGCCGCAGGTCAGGACCGGATATCAACAGGAATGCCGCGTGCCCGAAGCGCATGATGCTGCGTTCGGGTGCTGCGAGCCTGCAAGGGAGTTCGGACGTGACCGCGATTAACTTCGACTTCACCGTGTTGGAGCGTTTTCTCCGCTACGTCACCATCGACACCCAATCGGACCCGCATTCCGAATCCTGCCCGTCCACAGAAAAGCAAAAAGACCTCGGCACGCTGCTGGCGCAGGAGCTGCGCGAACTCGGCCTCGCCGACGCGCATCTCGACCAGCACGGCTACGTCTACGCGACGATTCCTTCGACCACCGCGAAGCAGAACGTCCCGGTGATCTGCTTCTGCGCCCACATGGACACCTCACCCGATTGTTCAGGCGCCGGCGTCAAACCGCAGGTGTGGAAGGACTATCAGGGCGGGGACATCGTCCTGCCGGGTGATTCCTCACAGGTGATTCGACGCACGGAGCATCCGGCGCTGTCGACTCAGATCGGCCACGACGTCGTCACCAGCGACGGTACCACCCTGCTCGGCGCCGACAACAAGGCCGGCGTCGCCGAGATCATGGATGCGGCGCGGTTTCTGTTGGCGCACCCGGAGATCAAGCACGGCACGCTCAAGATCCTGTTCACCCCGGACGAAGAAATCGGCCGCGGCGTCGATAAAGTCGATCTCGCCAAGCTCGGCGCCGATTTCGCCTACACCATGGACGGCGAAAGCGCCGGTCACATCGAGGACGAGACGTTTTCGGCCGACAGCGCGCTGATCACCATCGAAGGCGTCAGCGCCCATCCGGGATTCGCCAAGGGCAAGATCGAGCACGCCATCAAGATCGCCGCCGCGATTATCGAGCGGCTGCCCAAGACCGGCTGCTCGCCGGAAACGACCGAAGGACGCGAAGGCTTCCTGCATCCGATCGGAATCACCGGCACGCTGGAGAAAGCCAGCGTCAGCTTCATCGTCCGCGACTTCACCGAGGCCGGGTTGAAGGACAAGGAGACGCTGCTGCAGAGCATCGTCGAAGAGGTGATGCTGGATTATCCGCGTTCGCGCGCCAGGATCGAGATCCAGCCGCAATATCGCAACATGAAGCAGGTGCTCGACCGCCATCCCGAGTTGGTCGAGAACGCCCGCGAAGCGATCCGCCGCGCCGGCCTCACGCCGGTCACCGCCGCGATCCGCGGCGGCACCGATGGCGCGCGGCTGTCGTTCATGGGCTTGCCCTGCCCCAACGTGTTCGCCGGCGAGCACGCCTTCCACTCCCGTCTGGAATGGGTCAGCCGTCAGGACATGGAGAAGGCAGTCGAGACCATCGTGCATCTGGCGACGATCTTCGAAGAGCGAGCCTAGCAAGAGCGAGTAAGAGTCCGTCGGAGCTCCGCTGCGCATTCGGTGACGCGCAGAGCAGCCACCATTTTGTCCCAATCGTTGGACCACCACCGAGGAATCAGTTCTGAGTTCCCGTGCCGCAACGATCTGCCTGCGCGCGACACGGAGACATTCGGATGATTTGCGCCCGCTTCGCATCTTTGGCGTCTGCCCGACGGGTCGGGATCGCTGCGCTGATCGCAGGCGCGCCCCTCCTCCTCGCGGGCTGCAAGGAAGAGAACAAATACGCCGCGCCGCCACCCGCCAAGGTCACCGTCGCCAACCCAACGCAGGCGCCCGTGACGCTCTATGCGGAATTCACCGGCAACACCTCGCCGGTCGCCTCGGTCGATCTCGAAGCGCGGGTGCAGGGCTTTATCGAGAGCATCGATTATCTCGACGGTGAAGCGGTCAAGAAGGATCGCGAGCTGTTCAAGATCGAGAAGGCGCAATACCAGGCCCAGGTCGACCTGCAACAGGCCCAGCTCGACGGCGCCAAAGCCAAGCAGGCCAACGCCCAGCGCGAAGCCGACCGGCAGTCGATCCTCGGCCAGAAAGACGTCGCCTCGCAGCGCAACGTCGACGACGCCCAGACCAATCTGGCGGCGGCCAACGCCCAGGTCGCAGCCGCGCAGGCGTCGCTGGCACTGGCCAAGACCTCGCTCGGCTACACCACGGTGACGGCACCGTTCGACGGCGTGGTGACGCGGCGCCTGGTCAACGTCGGCACCCTGGTCGGATCGGCCGGCCCCACCAAGCTCGCCACCATCCTCCAGGTCGATCCGCTGTACGTGTATTTCAACATCACCGAGCAGCAGCAGATCAATCTGCGCGACGCGCTCGCCAAGCGCGGCAAGACGCTGAAGGACATGCGCGAAGAACGGCTGGAAATGCCGATCCAGGTCGCGCTGTCGTCCGACACCTCGTTCCAATATGCCGGCAAGGTCGACTACATCGCGCCGCAGGTCGATCCGTCGACCGGCACGCTGCAGCTCCGCGGCACGCTGCCGAACAAGGATGTGGCGCTGGTGCCCGGCCTGTTCGTGCGGGTTCGCGTCGCGGTCGGCAAGCTCGACGACGCGCTGTTGATCAACGACACCGCGGTGATGTCCAACCAGACTGGCAGCTACGTGATGGTGGTCGGCGCCGGCGACGTGGTCGAGCAGCGCCAAGTCACGCTCGGCCCGCAGGAAGGACAGCTCCGGGTCATCACCAAGGGCCTGAAGGCCGACGACCGGGTGGTGATCGGCGCGATCCAGCGCGCGATCGCCGGCAACACCGTCGCGCCGGTCGCCGGAGCGATGGCGGCCGCCCCGACGGCGCCGACACCGGCCCCCGCTGCGCTGAACCCTGGAGCCGAATCCGGCACCGCGAAACCCTGAGCCCACCGGCCCTCACGAGGCGTTGCCCATGTTCTCGCGCTTCTTCATCGAACGGCCGGTGTTGTCCAACACCCTCGCCTTCCTGATCGTCCTGCTCGGCGTCCTGGCGCTGATGCGGCTGCCGGTCTCGCAATATCCCGACGTGGTGCCACCGACGGTGTCGGTCACCGCGACCTATCCGGGCGCCAGCGCGCGCACCGTGATGGATTCGGTGGCGCTGCCGATCGAACAACAGGTCAACGGCGTCGAGGGCATGATCTACATGCAGTCGACCAGCGCCAGCGACGGCAGCTACAGCCTGATCGTCACCTTCGACATCGGCACCGACCCGAACATGGCGCAGGTGCTGGTGCAGAACCGGGTGTCGCTCGCCAGCGCGCAATTGCCGACTTCGGTCTCGACCCAAGGCCTCAACATCAAGAAG
>NZ_QTKI01000001.1:0-70329 GCF_010820945.1 Rhodopseudomonas sp. BR0C11 | reverse complement strand
GGACGCCGGTCGCTTCGACGTCGACATAGATGCTGTAGGCCACGAACAGAATGCCGACACCGAGGACCCCGAAGAACAGGATCATCGTCAGCGGATTGAAGCCTTTGTCCAAGTTCGGCCGACCGGCCGGCTGAACTGGCCCATTGTCGTCGATTGCTTGATTGATGGTGAAATCGGTCACGCTACGCCCCATTTTATTTAATGGCGCGATATTCCCCGCGCGATCTGACACTCCGATGACACTTGTCGGTCAGCCGGATGTCGAAGGGGCGGGTCGACGGTGAGCAGCGGGGGCGGGCACATAGGTGCGCCAGAAGCGACTTGTAAGTGGTATGGTGCCATATTATATGGTGGCGTATGATCAAGCTCGGCGAGAAGTATGGGGCTCTTCTCCAACGAGCGGGAGCCTACGACGGGGGCACGGTCGAATGTATGCGGCTGTGCTTCGAGCTCCTGACACTGACGACTGCCATCGACCGCGATTGTGCGAGCCGGCTCGGAGCGCATGGCGTGTCGGAAGGCAAGTTCGTTTTGTTGTTCCTTTTGAGCGACACGAAAGATGGCCTGTCGCCGCATGAGCTAGCCGAGCAGGCAGGCGTGACCCGCGGCACGATTACGGGGCTGCTCGATGGCCTGGAGCGCGACGGTTATGTTGATCGCCTCTCGCATGATGAAGACCGCCGCAAGCTCGTGGTGCGCCTGACGCCAAAGGGGCGCCGATTGGCGAGGGAGCTTACGGCGACGCATGGTCGTTGGATTGCCTCTCTCTTTTCAGACTTCTCGGAAACGGAACGGGCTTCGCTCCGTCGTCTCCTCGCAAAGGCGTATGTTCGCACGGATACCGGCCGCGCGGGACCGAAAGGGGGCGATGATGACCCGACGTGACGGCCGCGCTGCTGCGTTGAATAGCGGGCAAGCTGAAGCCGCCACCCTTGCCGAAGTGTTGGCGGTCGACACGCTGATCCTGTTCCGGTCCGTCTTTCCCGAAGCTCCCGATCGCTGCTCAGCCGAGGTCGATGCCGTTGGCCGTCTCGGCATTTCGGCGCGCATGGCGGCGATGGGCCAACTGCTGGTGACGTGGCCCGGGTCGGCTGTGATCGAGAGACTGCGCCATCATCGCAGCGACACGGTGCGCGGCTGGGGCTGCTTCATCATTGGAGCGCAGAATATGAGCCTGCGGGAGCGGCTCGCGGCCATTCGTCCCTTCGCCGACGATCCACACTTCGGCGTTCGCGAATGGGCATGGTTGGCGGTGCGTCCTGCAATCGCTGAGCGTCTGGACGATGCTTTCACAATTCTATCGGATTGGGCGGCCGATCCTTCCGAGCGCATCCGCCGCTTCGCCAGTGAGGCGACACGGCCCCGTGGTGTCTGGTGCAAACATATCGCGGCACTCAAGACCAATCCTGAGCCTGGCCGCGTGCTGCTCGATCAGCTTAGGGCTGACCCGGCAGCTTATGTGCAGGATTCGGTCGGCAACTGGCTGAACGATGCCGCCAAGACGAGGCCCGACTGGGTGCGCCACCTCGTCGATGAATGGCTCGCGCATTCTGCGCCGAGCGCAACGCAGCGGATCGCAAAGCGGGCGCTGCGGTCGATCGACTAGTCTTGATGTTTTGCAAGGAACTACGTGTGACTCAGATTTTGATCGAGCTTTACGATCCCACACCTGAATGGCTCGCACTGTCCAGCCAAGATCGGCAGGCGCTGTTCGCCGAGATCGGCGCAGGAATGGGGGGCTTCTCGCGCTGGGCATCGAGCCTCTCGCCTTTGGTGAAGTCGATGCCGCCGCTCCATACACTGCGCCGCAGCGCTTCTTTGCCGTCTGGTGTGCGCCTGACCGCGCATCCCTTGATGCCCTGTTGGCCGGCATCGCGGCGTCCGGATGGCACGGCTATTTCGCGACCGTGAACGCCGCTGGGGCAATCTCGGATCTCGCTGCGCATCTCGGGCAGCTCGAGGCCTGAGGCGAACTCGCGGGCCGAAGCCGAAGAAGCAGAGAACTACACCGACGCTATAACCCTCTTAATCTTGGCAAGAGAGAAAGCTCTAAACGGGCCAGGATTAGTGGGACAGCTCTCTTACCGCATTCAACAGGAACTCGTCGCGATAGTGGCCCGCGACGAAGGACAGACCAACCGGACAACCTTCGACGGTCATCAACGGAGCGGAGACTTCCGGTAAGTGCGCCACGCCGGAAAATGCGGTGATGGTCATTGTCGGATCATAGAAATCCATAACCGCTTCCAGCGTGTTCAGGGACCCTTTCTTCGGGGCGATCTTCGGTGTCGTGGGAAAGCAGATGATCGTTTCGGGCGCGAAGAAGGCGTTGATCTGATTGAACAGACGTTGACACCGAGCGATGTTGTCCAGCGCCGCGATACGGTCGAACTTTTGGACGTTTCCGTAAGCCATGGCGAAAGTGAAGCCGAGTTCAGGCCGGAGGGCTTCGATCCAGTTCCCCACAGTCGACTGAAACTCGGCTGTTTGCAGATCGCGCAACGCGTTCAGGTTGCACGCTTGCAGCGCGCAGGGCTCTCCAACGATCTCGGAAAATCTGATCGGCACCAAGTCAATGCCGGTGTCGGACACCAGGCGCTCAAGGGCGCCCCGGAACTGTTCCTGAACGGCGGCGTCCGCAAGCTCTAGTGCGTCCTGCAGAACGAAGATGCGCTTCGGCGAAGCCAAGGAGGATGTCCGTCCATTGAGCAAGACGCGCATCGCGGTATCAAGCACGTCGCAGCGATCCGCCAACACACCTACGGTACTGACGCTGGGCTGAAACGGCAGGACTCCTGCCTCGGAAATCCGGTGAAGAGAGGGGCGCATCCCCCAAAGGCCGCACAAACTTGCCGGAACACGGATGGAGCCGCCCGCATCCGTGCAGAGCGAAAAATCGGCAAGGCCATTGCTGACCGAGGCCGCAGAGCCGCTGGAGGAGCCACCAGGAACACGATCCGGCGCTTTGCCGTTGCGCGGTGTGCCAAAATAGAAGCTCTCCCCGTCGAGGCTATACGTAAACTCATCGGCGACAACCTTGCCGACGCAGCGCGCACCGGCACCCAGCAATTGATCGACACAAAGGGCGTTGTGAGCTGGTGCCGGATGTGCGTCTCGCCACGCGGGGCTGCCATAGGATGTCTTGTGGCCCGCGATGTCGATGTTGTCTTTCACCGTAAAGCGCAGCCCATCCAGCGGACCTTTGCGCAGTGGGGCGAGATCCAACTGTTCGACCAGTCCTAAGGACGCGTCAGCTGCGAGCTTAGGCACGTCGTCTTTTCCCTGATGCGAAAAAGGTGAGTTGTGTATCTACTGCCGCGCAACCCGATTCAACAGCGCACCGTCACGTCGAAGCGGCGGCCTATCTGCCTGCTGGGTGATGGGCGGTGATCGGCGGCTGTATCGCCGCCAGAGAGGCGAATCGGCGGGAATGGCGGAGACGGAGGGAGCCAAATTGAGGGCCAAATTCTCCTGCGATTTCCGCTATATGACTGCAAATATTGACTATTTGCGGGGATGGTGGGACGGTCCGCGTCCAACAAAACGTCCAACATTTCGTCCAACATGGATTGCCGTGAATGACCCGATACCTGACTCGCCGACACGGGGTGTGGCATTTCGTTCGCCGCGTCCCCGCCGAGTTCGCAGGGCTGGACCCGAGAGGCGTGATCAAGGAATCGACCATGATCGCGATCGCCGACGACCGAAACGGCGCCAAGGCGAGCATTGTTGCCGAGCAGAAGAACAAGGTGCTCGAGCTGTTCTGGCGCGACCTCATTGAGGGCAAAGCTGAAGAGGCGCAGACCCGATACGCCGCGGCTCGCCGCCGGGCCAGGTCCATGGGGCTCGCCTACATGCCGGCCGACGAACTTGCGCAGCAGCCGCTCGCCGAGATCCTGGAGCGTCTGGATCGCGTCGTCGCGGAGAAGGCGACAGGTCCGTCCGAGCGCGATCGATCCACGCGCACGGCCATCCTGGGCGGCGAGGGGCACCCCGTCATTCTGCTGTCCGAGTTGTTCGAGCGGTTCGAGCGGCAGGTCAGCGCCGAACTGACCGATATGTCGCCGGACCAGCTGCGCAAATGGCGCAACCCCAAGATCCGCGCGGTGAAAAACCTGATCAGCGTGGTCGGCGACAAGGCTGTCACCAATCTCACCCACACCGATGGCCTCGATTATTCCGAATGGTGGCAGGACCGTGTGAAGGACGAGGGGCTCGATCCCGACACCGCGAACAAGGACATGGGCCACATCAACCGCATGCTGTTCGTCATCAACAAGCGGCTGCGCCTCGGGATTCCGAAGATCTTCGAAGGGATGCGGCTGGAGGGGGGCATCGAAAAGACCCGGCCACCTTTCGACCCCGACTACGTTCAACGCAAGCTGCTGGCTCCGGACGCACTGCGCGGTCTCAATGACGAGGCGCGCCGCGTTCTCTTCCTGGTCGCTGGTGCGGGCTTGCGCACGAGCGAGGCAGTGAACCTCAACGAGAGCACGATTGTGCTCGGAGCGGAGATCCCGCACGTCCAGGTCCGGCCGGACGGGCGCCGGATGAAGACGCCGCAGTCGCTCCGCGACATTCCTCTGGTCGGAGTCGCTCTTGCGGCGATGCGAGAGCAGCCGCGCGGATTCCCGCGCTACCATGACAGCGCCGGCGAGCTGTCCGCGACGGTGAACAAGTTCCTGAAAGAGAACAATCTGCGGCAAGGTGGCGACCGAACGCTCTACTCCCTTCGGCACACCTTCAAAGACCAGCTGGTCGCCGTCGGCGCGCAGGACTCTATGATTGATGCGCTCATGGGTCACAAGGAAACGGGCTCCAAATACGGGGCAGGCCCAAGCCTGAAGCTCAAGCTCGACTGGCTTCAGCGGATTGCCTTCACCCCGCCACCAAGCGTGTAGCTCTCGACGATCTGACGAGCTCGGCTCATGCTGTCCCGGCGGCGGCGCCGCGCTCGAAGCTCCTCCTCGAGGCGATCGAACAGCGGCACGTAGGCTTCTCCATCGATCTCGATGACGTGCGCGAGCAGCACCAAACCGCGCTCAATGCGCTCCTCGGTCACATCCTGCCGGTCGGTCGCTCTCACTGTCTGAAGCCTCCCGTCGTCGCGAACCTGCCGACGCCCTTCAAGGATTCCTTGAATGGAATTAGCCGCCGCGCGTCGCGCCCCCAGACCTGCGCCTCGACCGCGTCGTAGTAGATCGGCGAAGTCTGGTTCCAATAGGTCTCCAGCGCGATCCATCTCCGCTCATGGTCAGTGGCTCGGTGCCATCGTGCAGCAGCCTCCACATCGACTATTGCGCGATCGTCCGCTGAGCGCGTGGCCAACTTCCCAGCCGTCAACGGGTGATTTGCGCCATCGGCCGTGACGTCGAAGAGATTCCCGGTCTGTATGATCTCCATTTCGGAGCCGGCCTGGACGTGTAGCGCGATCGCTGCAAGCTGATCGATCGCCGGCGTTTTTTCGAAGTACACGCAAAGATTGGCCAGGCGGGTGCCCTTGGGATCGAGCACCTGGACGTTCAGCGCACCATGACCGACGGACGCGATCGAACGGCTTCGTGCCACCTGGAGGTCAATCTCTCGGCCGCAGAGCCGCACCGCGCCGCCGCGCGCGAACGTGCTGACCTGGTCGGCTCCGACCACCCCGGCTGCGAAGCGCGCGGCACGCTGAACTGCCTTGCGATCCTGCCGGCCGATGCCGCGCCCGCCGGTGAGCAACGAATGCCATCGCCCCCGCTGCTCGTTCTCAAAGCTGAGCCGCTCCTCGAGATACGCATCGCGGTGCTGCTCGCGCTGCTCGTGGAGCAGGGCTGAAACGAGGTGGGCGTCTGCCGGCCCGGCCGCCGGGAGCCGCCGCAACCCGGCCGCCAATGCGCACGCGCGCGGGACAGACTGTTCCTCTAGGCGGACGTAGCGTCTGATCGCCGCCGGCGCATAAAGCCGCCGCCGTGCCCGTGGCGTGGGGCTGTAGTCGGGCTTGCAGCGGATCCAGCGGCGGTAGGGCTGCAGCGCGCCGCCACGGGTTTCGTCCTCAAAGTTGAAATTTGCGAGCACCTCGGCGAGGCCGAGCAGTTTGTGCGGCTCGCGGAGAAGGCCAAACGCAGCGAACGATTGCTGCTCTTCACGCGTGAGATCTCCGACGAGTTGATGCGCGTATGCGTCCAGTCGGTCGCAAATTGCCCATCTCTCCCTCAGCGGCCGCAGACCGGCGCCAGGGACATCCACGATCTCGCTGATCGTCTGGCGATCGCCGAGCAGGGTAAGCGCCGCGTGGGCTAACGAATTGATCTCATCGGCTTCGAGCGCGCCGTCGAGGAAGTATTCGTGCCGTCCCGGCAAGGGAGATCGCTGGTAGAGCATCAGCCACCACGCATCGGCTGCACGGCAACCGACTCCGCCTTTACGACGTCTGCTGGGGTTTTCGCCTTGCGCACCGTTCGCGCCGGCTTTGATGGCGTCGGCACCAGCGCGGCGCCGCCGGCCGACACAAGCGCCTCAAAGTCTCCGTCGCGGATTGCCAGGGCGCGGTGCTTCAGCGCATCCGCAGCATTCTCAAGAGGCTTGCTGGTGTCAGGTGGCGCCAGGCCGCCGAGCCGTGGCTCGATCAAGAAGAAGGTGAAGCCCTGCTTCATCTTCGCCTCGATGAGCGGGAGCATTTTCTCGTCGTTTTCCGGCTCCCAGACGATCGTGACATCGCCGGAAAGGTTGAGGATGGTGAGCGCGCGCGTCGGAGCGCATCGAGTCAGTAGAGCACCGCCAATCGCAGCAACGGTCGTTTCCGACATTCATCCGCTCCCAGTCCATATTTGACGGGCAGATGAAAGCACAGCTTTCAATTCAAGGCAAGATCGGAAAGGGCAACTTTCAATTTGCGCTGCTCGGATCGAGCAGCTAGTGCCCCATGAGCGCCGGCGCGCACCGGATCTGATTGCCGTCCGTTTCGATGAGCCCCGGCGATTTTAGGCGGGAGACGTATGTGGCAAAGGTGCCGCCGGTGACGGCCAGCCCTATCGCCTCAGCCAAGTCGGCTCGTGTAGTCCATCGCGGATAGCGCTCTGCCAAAGCGTCGAGCATCGGTCCGACGCCACCGATCTTCGATTTCCAGAACGCGACGAGGTCTGGTCCCGGCGGCGGCATAGGGGTGACGCTTTCACCGGCGGCTGAGATGCCTATCGGCGTGGCGAAGTATTCGTTGCCGCGTTTCTCGATGCACATCGCGGTGCGCAGCCGCGAGAGATAGGTGGCCCATGTGCCCCCGGAGCGCTTCAGCTCGGCGGCAACCGCCCATTGCGCCTCGGTCATGCCAGCCGGAAAGACGGCCGCCAACGCCGCCAGCGGACGCTTCTCCGCCCTGAGATTGGGAATGGCGCCATCGCCGCTCGCCGCCGGCGATGGTGTGCGTGCAGCCAGCGACGCGGACGCCGTCGCACGCTTCGGGGGGGCCACGGCGTTTGCCGAAGCCGTTGGCGAGCCCGAAGTGATGATGCTGTAGGGGATCTGCTCGATGTCCTCCTCGATGCCGGCGATTGCCGATTGCACCGCGACCATTGCTCTGCCGAAGCCGGCTTTGAGCCCCATCGTCTGGCCGCGCTCGAAGCCCCGCCGCTCCGCCGCGGCGATCGCTGCAGTATCCGGTGCAGCTTGCACGGCAGCGTGCACCTTGCTCTCGAGGTTGGCCTTCGCCGCGGCAAGAGTCGCGATCTGCGCGCGCAGCTTATCGGGATCGTTGGCGTCCGCTTCTTTCACCGCATCGCCGATGATCACGCGCAGTTTTTCCGCGTCGACCGGCGCCGTCTTGATCTCGCGGGCGGCGGCGTCGCCTGTCGGCGTCGCCGAATTGTCGAAGGTGGCGATCTTCGGGAATTGAACGAGCTCCGCCACCTGTGCCTCGCCGGAGCAGATCCAGCCGGTGCCGGTCTTGAGTGAGGCCAACGAGTCGGAGACCTGTCCGAACACCGACTTGCTGACGTTCGCCTTCAGCCACTGCTTGACCGGGCCCTGGTCGGCCGGCGCGGTGAGGCGATGTGCAATGATGGTGTCGCAGCTGCCGAGCACCGCGTTGTGCAGAGCCTGCGTCCGCTGGGTCAGAACCATGATGCGGAGGCCCTTTGAGCGGCCGGCGGTGGCCAGCTTCTTCGCCCAGTGGATCGCCATGTTCTCGGCGCTGAAGCCGGCGCGCTCTTTCGGCGCGATCTCGTGCGCCTCCTCGATGACCAGATGCAGGACGCCGCGCATCTTCCGCAGCAGCACTGGGGCAAATTCGTTGAAGAACTTCTGGACGCCGCCTGGCGCGAAGTCCGCCATGTCGATGATCGAGAGCGGGAGCGCGCCCGTTGCCACCAGCTCGCCGATCGCCTTGCCGGCGGAGTCGTGCAGCGGGACATGACCGCGGGGGCCGCCCAGAATGTAGAAGGGCAGACCTGGCCGGCGACCGTCGGCGCTCGACGTCAGCCCCCACCAATCCGATTTCACGGTGTCGAGCACACAGACTCGAGACCCTGCATCGTCGCGGACGATCTGCTCGATTGCGAGTTTGGCGGTCGAGGTCTTGCCGCTTCCGGTTTTGCCGAGGAAGGCGACGTGCTGGGTCAGCACCTGCGGGGGGATTGCGGGCTTCACAATGGGATCTCCTTAAAGCGGATCAGCGGCGTCCCGCCGGGGACATAGAGCGGGTGCCGCGGCCCGCCATGTTTCGTGAGACCGAGGCACCAGAGATCGTGCCCGTCGGCCCGGAGCGCTTCCTCGACGTCGAGGGCGAAGGTCTTCAGATTGCGATGCGGCGCACCCCACGCGCAGACGATGCGATCGGCCCGCTTCGCGAAGTCTCGGATCATCGGCAGATTCGTCTTGCTGCGCGGGACCACGCCTTCTTGCAGCAGCATCTGCGGCTTCGTCGCCCGGTAGTCGCAGATGTTCACCTTCACGAGCGCGTCGGCGTCCCACGACATCGAGAAGTCGATCTCGCGCTCAATGGTCGGATCGTTGAAACTGGCATCTGCCGTTGAAGGGTTGAGGCCGATCCAGAGGATGTAGTTGTCCGGAGGCTCCCCCGCAGCGGGCTTGCGGCGCCCCCAGACGCGCGTCAGCCAGGTGCGGTAGCAATCGCCAGGGCCATGGAAGAAGGCTGTCCCGTAAACGTTCTCCTGCAGCCGGATACGGACCTTGCCTCCTGGATCATGCGTCGCCGCCGGGACATCGTAGAGCGGAAGGTCTGCTTGTCGAGGCATCTTCATGAGACCGGAGCCTCGCCGAAGTCGGGTCCGCCGCCGGCCAGAAGCTCGGCCTTCCGCGCCGCGCAGGCGCGAATGATTTCGTCGTATTCGTCAGTCGTCACGACGATGCCGATCTCCGCCATCGCGCTGCTCTGGCCGTGATACCAGTTCTCGAGATCCCGAACGGTGGCGGCGCGCGCCAGCGCCGACGTTGCCCGACTGACGAACTCCCGGCGAGCGGCCGCGGCCACGGCCTCTTTCCCGGCGGCGCGCCGATTGATCTCCCGCCGCGCATTCCAGCGCCAATCCTCGCCGAGCGTGTGCTCCTTGTTGGCGATCCAGTCGAGATAGCCGTCATCTGCAGCAGACCAGGGCTTCCCCTTGAATTGGCCAAAGTCGAACGTGTGGAAGACCGCCGGCTCGGCGCTCCAGGATAGGAGCGTCTCGACCGTTTGATGGCCGAGCAATTCGATCAGCAGTAAGCCGCAGACATAAGAGTCTGGCAGGGCGCGGTGTGGAGGCGAAGCTCTTTCGGGATCCACCTGCAATCGGAGCTCGTAGCGCAAAGCCTGAAGCGAATATGAGTCCAACCCTGGCCACTGCCGTAGCGCGCATTTCCATGTGCAGATCCAGCGAGCTGCCTTGAGTACACGTCCAATCCAGTGCTGTTCATAGGACGCGACGTGGGCAGCGAAGATAACGTCGCCCAGAGAGCCATCGCTATCGAGCAGGATCGGCCAAGCATCAACCCACGCAGGCGCGTTCTTGACGTCAGCGTTCGTGATGTGGTGAACAGCGCTGGCTGATGCAGGTATTGGCTGCGCCGGTTTGACGAGCGTGCTGCGGCCAGGGCTGACAACGGACAGCGGCAGGAACCGCATGTCGATATCACAGCAGGCTACCTCTACCACCTCGGCAGTGGAGGTATCTTTCCCGGTGGTCTCGAGGTCGCAAGGACGGATGATCATTGCGCATCTTCCCTTCGTGCTGCTCTGCGAACGAGATCAGAAAATCTCTCTCTGTTTCCGACCCAAATGACCACGCCACGATCGGCCACGACGCACTGATCCTGGGTGATCATTAGGCAGATGCCGGGCTGAACGACATCGCCGAGTTGGTACTTACTGCGCCGATCTAAAGTCTCTGGAGTGGTGGAAGTCTGGGCGCAATTTGTCGGATCAGCACCTCTGAGACAATCAAGTGCGCGTCTCATTAGTCCCATGCTGCTCTCCCTATGTTGCGCTAGCGATGAACGGCGCGCACGAGACGGTCATTCGCTCAACTCGCGCTCTTGTTGGGAAGGCATGACGGGCGGTTCAGCCGGATGACGATCTCTTCGATCGTGTTCCAATCTGGTCCGCGCTCGACGATTTCATCGAGGTCTTCCAACTCTTCGAAAACCACAATCCTCGTCTCGCCGCCAACGTAGTTGATATCTGCCATCCAACGATCGGGGATTGTCGCCCCCGTGACGGCTTTCGCTCTTGCACTCACGCCGCGCTCCATTGTCCGCGCGCCACCCGCCGGCCGGCGCCTAGCTGCAGCACCTGCCGGATCTTTGCGCGATAGTTCGGATTGCGGGTCGCCTTCTGGTGGGTCGCGAAGGCGCGATAGATCTCGGCGAGCTCGACGGGGCCGTGCTGCTCCCGCATCCAGTCCGCCACGACCTGAAGCCAAGTCTGCTCGAGCGCGGCGACGACAATCGACCTCGAGATCCGCAATGCCACGAACTGGCCTTCGAGACCGCAGAAGGCCAGCACCTCGGCGTCGGCTTCGCCGTATGCGCAGAGCACCGACGGCGCGCCGGCGTTCGACGACGATCCAGATGGCCGCGGCAGCGGATTGCCGTCGACGCCGCAGAAGTCGAGCCGGCCGCGCAAGAAGAGCAGGGCCGATGCTCGTTGCCAGACGAAACGATGAAAGGCGCGCGTCTCTGTGCGCGCGAAGATCAGCGCGATGCCGCGGTTATGGTCCGCCATCCGGCCGAGCCAACGGCCGATCACCGAGGTGAGGTAAGGCGGATTGAGAAAGACGCGGCCGAACCAGCGGCGAAGCAGCCCATTGTCCTGGATCGTGTAGTGATGCCGGGCCGTCGGCCACGGACGGATAACGGGCGCGCACGGGTCGAGATCAAATTCGCCGAGCGCGTTCATCACCGCCGGCGGAGTGAGCCACTCGTCGGTGCGAGTCTTGCGGGGCGTTTGATGGCCGCCCATGCCGGCGAAGAGGGGGGCATTCGTCATGCAACATCCCCGTCCGCAGAGTTCCGAGATGTCGCAGTGGCGTGGTCGTCAAGAAGCAGCTTCGCTCGGTGCAAAGCCCCGATGGCCGCGGCGAGACGTTTCGTGTCGGCTTGGAATGCCTCGACTGGAAGCGGCGACAGGGCGGCGACCAGTTCGCTGAGGGTAACCTTGAAACGGTTGAGGCTTGTGTCGTCGATTTGCTGCCCCTGAATCCTCGGGGAGGCCGCGCCGGCTCCAGCCTTAATCGCGCGCCATTCCGCGATGTCGCGTTCAAGGCGCGCGATTTGCCGATCGGCCTGTTCGGGGAGAGCGGCCGGCCCCTTCCAATCAGCGAGGGACTCGCCACTTTCCCGCGCCTCAGCCATCTTCGCGCGGATCGCATCCCAATGGGCGATGGCGTCTGGATGGCCTCCCTTCGGGTAGGCGACCATCTCCGGCATTTCGCCGAGATATCGCCCGTCCGGGGCGAATATCGGGCGCGGTCCGGGCGCCGGCAATCTGGCTCGGTTCAACGCCTCGAGGATCAAGCATTGCCCCTTCGCCTTGCGCTGTGCCGGATGATCGCTCTGCGGCAAAGCCTCGATTGCCTCAATCGTGGCGAGCGCGATTTGATCGTGATCGGGGCGTTGCCATGGAACAGCCGAAGCGGGCGCCGGCGGTTTCGTCGTGTCGGTCATCAGTTGTCCCCAACGTCTGGATAGTCGACGATCGCGATCGCGAGGATTCCGAGGCAGCAGCCGACGCCGACGCATACGGCGAAGATCTCCCTGATCGAGTTCATCCGAGCCCCCCGACAATCTTGGTAATGGCCGCGTCGGTCGGCGGGGCCGGCGGCGTGGATTGGGCAATCGAAGCTTTGAGATCAAGCGCCGCGGCAAGGTCACGCAGGTTGGTGGCGGCGACGAAGCTGCAGAACTCTCCACGGTCCAATTTTGTCGGTCCGCAGCCGTCGCACCCGCCGCCGCAGTCAATCTCATCGGCGATCTGTCGAAGCTCGTCGGCGCGCGCGTCCGGGTAACTCAGTTGAAACAGGGCCTGATTGGCCGCTCGTGCTTGTTCGTGCAGCTGCTGCGGGAACGTGGACACTCCCCACGCCAGGCGCTTCGCCTCCCAATCTTGCAAGCTTAGTTGGACGGCGTTTCCCGCCGCATCCCGCGCATAGACGACCACTGCATCGCCATCAGGCCAAGCCTGGAGCGTGGCGCCCCCGGTCCAGTTGTTAACGATCGTTTTCCCAAGTCGGACGGCGATCGCCGCCGGCGCCGTGATGACGCTTCGATCGACGAGCCTATCGCCAGGCGATGGAAGCGAGACGAAGCCACGTTGCCTGGCATCTGCCTCGGCAACGAGATGCGCTCGCTTCGTGATGCTGGCGCGATCGATCCGCGCAACTTCATCAGAAATGCGGCGAGCGAGCAGAACACCGAAAGTGCCGATCCGCTCATCCCAGCCCGGCTCAATGATTCCGCGCCATAGAGAATGATGTGAATGCAACCTCGCGAGATACGATGCCTCAGCAAGGCAGGATCTGATCAGAACATCGTAGTCCGGTGGCGGTAGCACCTGATCTTCCTGGAGGGCCTCAAGAGCAATCACCATCATCTGTTCGCCGATGTGAGCCTCTGTAAGCTCGCTGCCAGGCTCCTCATTGTCGATGAGCCTGCTGATCACCACCTCGAAGTGGTTGCGGGCATGGTTGAGCGCGTTCGCGATCTTCCTTGCTGCGCCGGTGCTAAGCTGGCTCAATGCCTGATGTCGCAGCACTGACTGCGTCACAGCCTTGGAGATCTTCCCCAGTGCCGGGACAGTCTCCATGTAATCGCTAAGCCACTTGTGCAGAGTGCTCTCAACTTCTGTGCACGAATCGACCGTGATGGGCGTGTGTTCGCCGTAGAGGCTCGCGGGCGGTGGAGCGGCTCCTTCGAGGAGGGCGATGCGGGCTTTCAGTTGCTCGACAGATGCAACCTCATGGCGCCGTAGGCTTGCTTCCGTCGCTGCGGCTTGCTTCCATTCAGCAACCTCCGCGCTGAGGCGCTCAATCTCTTCGGCTGCTGCATGCGCAACGTCTGTTGCGTGCGCCGCTGTGAGATTAGGTCCCGCAAGGTCACGTTCTGCCGGAGACTGGATGTGGTCCAGGATCGCGTCCGCAGCTTCTTCGACGCCGGTGAGATCGACATTAATCCGCTGCCGGATACCGACGTGCTTATGTATCAACTGGACCAAGGCGTCTTTGTCGCCATCCATCTGGCGCTTTCCTTGGGCAGGAGTCGCTTTGACCTCGTCACTCATTCCGCTTCCTCCAGACCGTGTCGAGGTGGGCATCACACCACTCCGTTCAATTCTGACTCGCCGTAATGCGCGAGGATCATGCTCGTGATTGAAGGGCGCTCGGTCTCGGCTGAATCGGGGGGAACCTGTGTCAAAGAAGTGAGCGGGTGTGGTTCAGCCAAGATCTTCTCGAGCAGAGCATCCAACGTTCCCTCATTGTTGAGGAAGTAGTCGGCATCCGATTTCTGCGGTCCACGGATCCTGGCGAGCGAGATCAGCTTCTCTGCCGTGCTCGGGTCGGCCCAGGTGCCGACATCGGCCCCCCAGATGTGCACCCAATCGAAGAGACGGAGCATAACCTGGTGCGACTCCGCCTCCCGCTCCTCGACATCGTGGAGCCGCCGGATCTCGGTCAAAGCGGCCTCATTGTCGTGGTCGGACTTCAGTTCGGTGTAGATGTCGGAGAGGACCAGAGAGAGCAGTTTGTTCTCCTGTCGGAGCTGCTCGATCACGTCCGGATGGCAATTGACGCTCGGATCACCGCCGATCGCAGTCTCATTCATCGACTTTCTCCAGGTTGCTATTGGCGGTGCGCTGACGCTTGCCAAATCGGTTGGTCTTTCTGCTGTCGAGCGGCCGGCTCCTGATTTTTCGCTTAGGCTTCAGCCGTGATTTCTTCGGTACTGAGGACAGCAGCTCGGCAGCTCGAGCGGAGTCTCCGGCTCGTGATGCCAGCTTGGCCTGATGAATCATCTCGCTGGTGCGAATGTCGCGTATCCGTGCCCGCTCGCCGACGTCGCTGCCTCGCGTCGTCACCGTCTTCTCGGCGCCTTCCTTCCGGCCAGTCGTCAACTCGCGGTGCTCCGGCTTCGGCGTGGCGAAGATGTGCGCCGGGTCATGCTGCGGCGGTATGAAGTCGCCGGCCTCGGTGTCGTAGTCTCTGTCGCACAACGGCGGCCGGTGATCGAAATCATGGTCGCGCGCGATCACCTCGCGCTTAACCCGCTCCGGGATTGTCTTGCGGTAATCGCTAACGCGAAAGCTTCCGGCTGGGAGGATGGGCATCAGTCGCTCTGCTGCTGGAGGAGCGAGAGTGATTTCACGTCATCGATTAGACGTTCCCGCCACCCCGGTTTGCTCATTGTCCTTCCGTACAGCCAATACGACTGTTGGAAGCGACCCATGAACGCTTCACTGCGGCAGCGATCGGATTGAGCGATGTTCGCGTCGTATTCTTCTTTGCTAACTTCGGTTCCAGGGCCGGTCGGCGAGCAATGGTACCCTGGTTCCCGACGAAACTTGGTCCAGGTAACATGCCGTTTATCGTAGCGGTATTCAGCCTCACCGAACTTCTCGAAATACTCTCTGGCGACGTCTTCAAGGCTCATTGTTCTATTTCCTGCGTAGGGGGCGTAAGCGACGTCACTGTCGCGGCTCCCAGCGGATCAGGCCGAAGAACCATTTCGGCGAATGTCGGTAGCTGCAGCCAAACCACCACTTAATACGAAGTGGCGCGTTGACCATGCGGCGGTCTCCTTCAATGCGGACCCCGCCTTTCCCGGAAATGATGCGGCTCCGATCGTAGAAGCAGAGCTCCCCGTCGTTGTGGGGAACGCCAACGTGCCAACGCGGGATGAATTTCAGCATCAGCCACAACAGGAAGAACGATATTGCGATAACCGCGGCGAATGAGATCGCCACAAGCGCAGCGACCCCAAGCCACCAAATAACTTGATCAAGAAAGGCCATCTTCACTCCTGGCTAAACTGTTAGTTGTCTTCGCCACCCCTCCGCGAGGCGCCTTTGCCATGTTCAAGCGACCGAATTCCGGGTTGGCATGAGCTTCTTTGGTAGCAATCCAGCGGCGCGTTCCCAGCGCTTTCTCGCCTCGCTCCACGCCTGGCGTTGTTCAACAGTCCAGGTGCACGCATCGGAGAGCTCCGGCCGGCGAGCTTGCGCGAACCCGCGATCCACAGCGAGCCATCCGGGAATCCGGTAGATCTGGATGCCGGGTCGGTCAGCCGACCGCTCGACCTCGGTATGGATCAGCTTTGCGATGCTCTTGCCCTGCCTCGAGAACAGCGGCACCCACTTCGCGTTTGCCGGGTCTCCGTCGGTCGAGATTTGGACGCTGTTGGGCCCGGCGTGATGCAGGACGGTCAGAAGGAACACCTCGCGGTTGCGAGGGGTGTTCTGCTGCGTGAACACCGTCGGCTTCGTGTCGGCAGCCCGCATCTCGTCAAACGCTGCTTGCCAAGCGCGATCGCTGGCTGAATCGCCAAGGGACGTGATGTGTGAGGTGGGGGTGGCCTTGGTCATGCTGCAGAGACCCCGCCAATTGCCGCTGTGAATACGAACGAAGCCTGGCGTGCGGGATCTTCATGGGCAGGATTAGCTGCCAACCTGACGGAGACTGAATCGTCATCCCGGACGAAAGTCACTCCGGCAATGCGAAACGTCTCGATCAAGATCGAGATGGTGGTGTCCCGGATACCGGTCGAACCGTCGACGCTTCCTTCAAACAAGTAGATCGTGCGGCTGCTGATCCCGGACTTCTTCGCCAGACGAGCCATTGACCACTTGAGGATTGCGCGCGCCGCTCGACATTGCGCCGGCGTCATTGCGTTCTGGGTCATGCTGCTTGCACCTCATCGCTGTCGATGTTGGCGCGGATCACGCGGAAGCTCAGCGCAACGACCTCGGGGTTTGCCCGCCAGCTTTCGCCACCGTGAAGATCGCACCACAGAATCCGGAAAGCCCAGATCGCTGTCGGGCAGGCGCCGGAGGTGAAGTCGGCCGAATAGGCTACCTGGCTCACGGCGCGGTCATCCGAGCCGTGGTGCACGCCGATGATCTTTTGCTGGATACCTTCAGAGATCGCATCAGCTTCGCTGATATCCTGCAGCCGCTCGATCTTCGTACCGCTGACGATCAGCGTAAGGCGAGAGTATTTGCGCGGCATGAACCGGCCGAGCCGCTGATGCCAACACGACGTCGATGGATCGGCGGCGTGTCGGCCCTTCCGATATTCCGCCGGCGGATTGAAGGTGATCTCGTCGCTATCGGCAACGAAGCCCCACTTCTGTCGGCGGCCCTTGCGCGTCACTGCGCCCTCGATCGGTTCCCAATGGCCGATCTGGTAATAGGTCTCGCGCACCCACAGGCGGTCGCCGATATTGTAGGGGATGCGCCCCTGCCACTGTGCCAAAGCCGCACCGCGCTGATGCGGAGCCGGATCTGTGACCCATGCCAGGACGCCGTCGCACAGGCGGAAGCTACGAGCATTGTTCATCGCCGCGGCGAATAGGCCCGCGTCCGGCTTCACGTGCCTTCCGCCGTGATCGAGCCCCCCGGTCCAGATACGTAGATTCTCTGGGCTCAGAATCCGGCGGGTCATCGTCTTGTGGCCGGCAAGCAGGGCGGCGATCATCGGAGCGCTGAAGAGGATTGGACGATCGGCCACGTTCAACCCTCCAATCCGTCGTTGAACATTACTCGTGCGCGGCGCGCGGACTCCGCCATGATCGCGTCGATGATGGCAGCGCGAGCAGGTTCGTTAGTACGGAGAGACCTAACGGCTGCAGCTTCCCAGTAGTCCCAACGATAATCGTCGACGACGTTGGCGGATGGCTTTTCCGCCATCCCAGAAAGCTTCAGGACGGCATCGCGATAGGCGAGCACATCGCGGTACGGAATGCGCTGCTCTCGCGCGACCCGGAGAAATGGATAGCTGGTATCGGTCATCTAGATCACCACGGTCAGTGTTTCTGCGGCGCGGGTCACGCCGGTGTAGAGCCATCGGCTGCGCTCTTGCCGAAAGACCGAACTCTCGTCGAACAGCACGACGTCATTCCACTGTGAGCCCTGGGATTTATGGACGGTGAGCGCGTAGCCGAACGTGAACTGCTGGAATCCGATCAGGTCGTCATGATTGAGTTCGCCTTCGCGGCCTTCGAAAAAGTAGGGATGAACGTTGACTTCGGCCGGTCGCGCTGTGTCGCCGGCGTCCTCCGGCGCAACGATCATCCGGACCGACGCTGCGTTCGCCTTCCTGATCTCGACGGCGTTCCAGATGCCGCCGTTGAAGAGATGGAGCTGTCGATCGTTCTTCAGGCAAACGAGGCGCTCGCCAGGAACCGGGATCAGGCTGTCGATCTTGTTGAGCTCACGATGTCGTCGGTTGCAGCTGGTTCTAGTCTGGTTCTTCCCGACCAGAATCATGTCGGTCGAGATAGCCTTCTGCGGATCCAGCTGACCACGGGGGATGACCTTGCAAGCGCCGTGGTCGCCGATCTCGAGCGCGCGGCCTTCCCGAATGTCCATCGAAATGCGGATGATCGGATTATCGCGCGCCTGGCGGTGCACCTCGGTGAGCATGAAATCAGGAGGAGCGTTCGTGAAGAAGCCGGCATCCTTCACCGGGGGGAGCTGAGCCGGGTCGCCCAGGACCAGCACCTTGGTGCCGAAGCTAAGGAGGTCATGGGCCAGCTCGGCGCCGACCATCGAGCACTCGTCGATGATTACGAGTTTCGCGTCCCGGACGTCGCTGTGCTCGTTGAGAACGAACTGCGGGATCCCGGCCGTCTCCTCGTCGATCCGGTAGATCATGCTGTGGATGGTCGAGGCGCCGCGGCAGCCCTTTTTCCGCATCACCAGCGACGCCTTCCCGGTGAAGGCGCCATACAGCACGTCTCCCTTCCGGTCGGCGCCGCGCTCGCGCACGATCGTCTCGATCTCACGAGATAGGGTCGTCTTCCCGGTACCGGCGAAGCCGAACAGCCGGAAGATCTGCGGGCCGTTCTTCTTCCGGTACCAGGCCCGAGCTGCCCTGAGCGCTCGCTCTTGTTGAGCAGACCACGTCATGAACTACAAAACCTTGGTCTGATCGTCGACGTCGCTCTGCACCAGCACGACGTCGTGCTCTTTGCATCGCCACGGCCGCTTGAGGATCAGCGTCACGAGGGCGAACAAGAGAACGAAGGTGAGGATGAGCAGCTCGATTGTGTCGTACATCCGCGCTGCCTCGACTTGTGCGAAGTGCATGTCAGTTGTCCGCTGAGTCATTGTTTGACCGTGGCGTCGGCGTTCAGCCGACAGGACCCGCTATCGGGCGTGGCGCCCGAAACCGCGTCTCGCGGATTTCCCGCGGGATCGACCGGTCAGCCGGATCACGGCCGATCTTCGATTGCAGTTCGACAAGATCGGTGAAGGTGTCGGCCTGACGCCGCAGTTCATCGGCGATCATCGGCGGCTGGCTGGAGATGGTCGACACCACGGTGACGCGCACGCCGCGGCGTTGCACAGCTTCGACCAGCGAACGGAAATCCCCGTCGCCCGAGAACAGCACCATCTCGTCGATGCGGTCGGCCAGCTCCATGGCATCGACAGCGAGTTCGATGTCCATGTTTCCCTTGACCTTGCGGCGGCCGGAGGCGTCGACGAATTCCTTCGTCGCCTTGGTCACCACGCTGTAGCCGTTGTAATCGAGCCAATCGATCAGCGGCCGGATCGATGTGTACTCCTGATCTTCGATCACGGCAGTGTAGTAGAAGGCGCGTATCAGATTCCCGCGCGACTGGAATTCGGACAGCAGCCGCTTGTAGTCGATGTCGAAGCCGAGGGTCTTTCCGGTGGCGTACAGGTTCGCACCGTCGATGAAGACGGCAATACGTCTGTTCGTGATGGTCATGCAAATCTCCCTTTGGGTTGTGGTGATGGCGAATTAGTTGATCAGGCGGTGCCTTTGGTGGACTGCCGCAAATGAAAATCGTCGAGTTTTGCCAAGCGTTCGTACTCGGCGGGATCTTCGTTCTTCATGATGAAGGCCTTCATCACCGCGAGCATGTCGGCGCGATCGACCGTCGAGCCGTAGTTCATCGCGGGGAGTCGGTTCTCCGCCGCTGCAGCCTCCGGCGGCTCAAACATGAAGAGTGTGAATTGCCAGCCCGGCATGATCTTCTGCAAAGAGTTGAGTAGCTCGGTCATCACGTCCCGCTTGCCGAGCGTTTCGAGCCCGCGTACTGGCGCGAACGATCCGGGGAGGATGTCTTCCGGCCGAGCATCTCGTGCCAGCTTTTCGGAGCGGCGACGGTCTTTCCTGTTCATGCGGCGCCCCCGAACAGGTCCGATGTTTCAGCGCAACGGTAAGGTGCAGGCTGCGCTTGCTCATCGTAGATGCGCGGGCGCTCCTGAACGCGGAGGTCAAGCGGCCAATACTGCGGATCGTCGCCCTTGCCAGGAAACGAGAGCGGCTTGCCGAAGTCAAAAGGCGCATCGCCCATCTGCTTCTGCCAAAACGGTACCGGTCGCGAAGCAGAGCGACATTGCCGTAGAAGCGAGCGTGGCCAGGCCAAGTCG
The DNA here is from genome assembly GCF_010820945.1 of Rhodopseudomonas sp. BR0C11. Lineage (NCBI taxonomy): Bacteria > Pseudomonadati > Pseudomonadota > Alphaproteobacteria > Hyphomicrobiales > Nitrobacteraceae > Rhodopseudomonas > Rhodopseudomonas sp. BR0C11. The sequence goes on along the minus strand of NZ_QTKI01000001.1, from coordinate 50,246 downwards.
TATGGCCGCGGCAGATGTCCTGTCTGTTTGGACTCGCCGCCGCTGATCACCAAGTCGACGTCCGGCAAGATGCCATTGATGTCGATCATTTCGAGTTGCGGCTCGATCGACAGGCCGGTCCATTTCACGCCGAAGTCATACTTAACGCGGCGGATCTTGTCGGCGTCACGGTCAAGTTCGGCCTGGTTCACGGTGGTGGCGACGATGCCGACATGCTGGTAATCGCTGCCGTCGCCCCAGTCCGCCGGCAGCATTTTCGGAACGTTGCCGATGCGCTTGGTGAACAGCATCCAGCGTAGCGAGGGGGTGTTTCGGATGATGGCCCAGGCGCGGTCGCGCAGCCCATCCGGCCACTCGTTGTCGAAGAAATCGCTTAGCGAGCACGCGAAGATCCAAAGCGGCAGCAAGACCTGCTCGCCGGCGATCGTCATGGTCGACTTGCCAGCCATGCGCGCGGCGTGCCATCGCAGAGGGTCTTGGAAGGCGACTTTGGTCGGGCGGCGCTCGCCGCCGGCTTCGAAGACAATCCTCCACTTCTGAAATGCAAAGGCGGAGGCGTAGCAGCCGTCGCAGCCAGGCCCAACCGGAGTACACCCGATCACGAAGTTGACGGTCGCGCAGGCGTAAGAAATCCCAGTCCTCGCAGCCATCACCGATCTCCCCGTGGGCTGACGGTGGAGGCCATCCCGATGATCAGGTGTTGGAGCCGTTTCTCCGCATTCCAAACCGTCGAGCGGTCGCGGCACATCTTTCGGCCGACTTCCCCCCTCGTCGCTGACGTGACTACGCATCCGAGCATCATCGCGATTTGGCGAATTCGAGTGACGCCGAGAGCTCGGCTGGGCCCGAAGATCGCGTCCTCATCGACTTTGAAAGCTCCGGATACGGCGCGGCGGAGCTGGAGAAGGGCATTATCCGTTGGGCGGATTACACGAGCCCTGGCGAACCCCGCCAGAGCTCGCCGGATCGCGACGGCCTCAACGTCGAGCGGAAGCCGGCGAACATCTCGCGCATCGCGACGCCGCTGATCGGTGACTATGTCGCTGACTACGCTGCGCTCGATCTTCGGCGCGCGGGCAAACATGCTGGCGCCGAACCGGCGCGCAGCAAAGGCGCTTCGATTATTGGGGAGTGCCGCCGCCATCGGCAGCACCACGCCGCCAGACGCCGGATTCGATCGATGAAGCTCCGCCCGCGCTGCCGTCATCCGATGATCCTCTCGACTGCAGCCTTGCAAGCCTCCACGTCGGCCTCGCCGGTGACCCGGCGAAGGTGCTCCGCGTAGATCTTGGCCCTCTTGGTCTCACCAGCCCCGGAGAACGGTCCGTTCTGTTGAAGCCAGGCATCCGATTGCTGGCCCAGCTTTTGAGGGGAGCCAACGCGAAGCAGAGCCCCGCTGTAGCCGCGCAGGCGATCGGGGACGGACGGCGACGCATCACCAACACCGTCCGTCCCCGCGGCGCGCCCCGTGGTCGAGGGCTCACCAGTCTCGCCGCCGGCGGCGGATTGATCTCCGGTCGGCTCGCTCCGCGTCGCCGAACCGTTTCCTGCGGAATGGTTCTTTGCCGGGCCGGCCTCGGTCGCATCAGAACCCGATGCCGCTGCCGATGCGGCAGCATCGGTCGCCTGCGCCTTCGGCGCGCCGCCGTTCCGGACCAGCGGATTGTAAGTCGGGTCGGCGGACTGCTTTTCGGGCCGGCCGAACATCTCTTCGACGGTTGCCTCGCCATTCTTCAACGCAGCGAACATCCCGCGCATCACTGGGATGTGGTCGAGAAGGATGTCTTCGGCTCCGATGACGCCCAGCGCGCCAAAGACCTGCTCCGGCTTCACGCCGTAGATCGCAAACGCCTGAAGCGCGGACTCCCGACTTTGTGCCAGGGTCTTGATATCACCGGCGATGATCCGAACTACGGCGTCATACGCCTCGCGCCACACCGGCTTCGGCACCCCCTTGAGGATAGCCTCTCGCATCGCGATCGACGATGCAGCGTTCGCGGTGGCGCGGATCATGTCGTCTTTGAAGATCTTTCCGTGCCGATCGGAAATGCTCCTCTGGTGGCTGGCCTCGGTGACGGCATTCGTCTCGAAGTCGATAAACAGGCCGACCGACTCGACGAATTTTTCTTCACGATTGACTCGACGCACTTCGGACGAGGCCCAGCAATTCCCCCACGCTTGCTTGAGCGCTTCAGCAAAGCGAATAGAAGGTCCAGTGACCGGCTTGCCACCACGCGGGATCGCATACATCGATTCAACGGCGGATGCCGGATCGAGGGTCACAAGTTGAAGAAGATTAGTACGCACACGCGTAGGACTTCGCGGGCGACGTACCGCGATATCGTATTGTAAGGTCAGGCGCGAGCTAAGCGAGGCATCCCCCGTGATCAACACGGAAGATGATGACGCGTCGGCGATGGAACCATTCGCCAGGCTGTCGAGAATGCCATCGGTTTCGCGCTTAATGATGTCGGTCATTTGCTACTCAAAGCTCCATGGATTGAAATCGCCGTCGCCCCAACGTTGAACGACGGAGGCCGGCGCCCAGTCTTGGTCCAAACCGAACGTCTCGACGTTCGCCCGGTAGATGTTGACCGCGTCTTCGATCTCCGCGCCGGCGTGGCGGAAGATGTTGCTGCAAAGGTCGAATTCAGCGACGACGGGCTGCGGAGCGCCGGCCGCCTTGATCATGACCCAAACCCACTTCAAGGCGTCTTCGCTCTCGGGCGACGTCTTGGCGACATCGAGGGCGCGGAAGACAGCCTCGAGGAAACTGGAGTCATACGGGTTGTTGAAAACGCGACCGCTGGAAAAGAGATCAGCAGCGGCCCGGAGCGCGCGGAGGTAGGCCGCAGCCTGCAAGTCGTAGCGCATGCGTGAGATTGCACGCTTAGCGGCTCCGTTCTTGCGCTCGGCCATGATGGGCCTGAACGACTTGAGGTCGATCACGGCGTGGGAAAGGAGATGGTCTATCCTCGCCTTAAGCCGAACCCCATTGTCCTCGTAGAAGATGCTGACTTCGCTGGCGCCGGCGGTGATTGTGCCGTCCTCCATCACCGGCGCAAGCAAGCGATCCCGCTGCATCCACGCGCACGCTTGCTCAATCTGCCGGAGAGCCTCGCGCGGGATAATCGTTTTGCCGATGTTGTCGGCCTCGAACTTCGCGATGATTTCGTCCCAGATCGGAACGTCGGTATCGAAGTCGCGGATCGCTTTGATAGTCAGATCCTTGGTCTTGCCGGCCTTAACGCCGATCAGATTGGCGTAGGCGCGGAGTTGGTCCATCGTAACCAACAAATCGTCGCCGTAATCGGCCATCACCGGAGCTATCGGGAATCGTTCTTCGAACGACGCTCGACCTTCAAGAGCCCGGCAGTGAATTGCCGAGCCCCACTTCAGGGCCATTGTTTCCTTCGGTTCACTCCCATGCAGCCGCGCGTGCTGAAACTCGACCGGATCGAGGACGATGTCCTTGAGGTCGTGGGAGCCGAGTGACGAGTCCGCGTGATAGTCCTTCTCGGGCAGCCCGAAATAGATTCCAGGCTCAAAGAGGACGTTTTCCATTGAGGAAACGGGCATCACTTGGCCGCCAGCTTCTGGCCGCGCACATGGCCATCCTCGATGACGACCGCTGTGGGCCGGCTGCTGTTCACCGTCTCTGCGATGATCAGCAGATCTTTCTCCTCGGCGAGCTTCGTCATCGCCGCCCATGACTCATCGTCGAGCAACGCGGCATTCTTCGTGGTGATGAAGCGAAGCCGGGGCTGCATCGCTTCGGCGACAGCGATTGCGATCTGAAGCTTCTGCGCCTGGCTGGCGTTCTGGAGTGGGTGCCCCTCGTAGAGGATGATCCCGTCTCCGAAGGAGATCCCAGGAACCGGCATCTCGGCTTCTGAGATTGCCTTCTCCTTGGCGGCCTTGCGGCTCTCGATCGCGGCAGTGAGCGCGGAAGACTGTTCCTCGAGGATCTTGAGATCCGCCTCCAGCCGCGACCGTTGAGCGATCGCCCGCTCGTTCTCTTGCACGCGGGTGTTGTGCGCGCGGGCCTCGTTGATCTTCGTTCTCAGCGCGGTCGGATCAATCGGGTCGGGCAGATCCGGCGCGCTGTTGACGGACTCAGCAAGTTGGGTGGCCTCATCGCGCAGCGTTGCGGCATTCTGATCGAGATCATCGGCCCGCCGACGGAGATCTTGGGCCTCATCAACGAGCTGCTGAGCACGGCGAAGCGTTTCGATCGCACGGTTTTCGTTCGTTTGGATTTCGAGCTTCTGGCGCTCGATGGCCGCATTGTGATCCGCAGCCTTCGTCAGTTCCTCGAGGAGGGCGTCAACATCGATCTGTTCGGACGCCTCGTCGACCTTGATAGCATCGAGTTGAGCTCGGCGGTTCTTGATGTCGCGGTTTACGTCCGTGCGAATGCTGAAGTCGTCAGCGTTCGCCTTTTCGATTGCCTCGAAATCCACTCCAGGGACGAAGCGTTTGAGCAGGTCGAATTGGTCCTTCGGCTTCATGGCGATGAAGTCGAGAGGATCGCAGCTCAGCGAGCCGATCAGCGCATTGAGGATGGTCTGCGCGTTGCTGATCTTCGCGCCGTCGGCGTTCTCGATAATGAGACTGGGGGCGATCTCACCGTTCTCTTTCTGTTTGATCCGCTTCTGCACCGAATACTTGAGGCCGGTGTCGTCGCCGATCTCCACCAGGACCTGTCCCATCTCGGCGCCATCATGGATCGGATCGGGAGGAATCTTGCCGCCCAAGGCAATCCAGAGAGCGTCGATCACAGAGCTCTTACCGGCTCTGTTCTTTCCAGTGAGCTCGAGCACTTGGCCGTTTGGCTGGAGCCGAACAGCTACCACCCGAAGGATGTTTTCGACCTCCAGCGAGAGAATTCGAAGAGGCGATTGCTGTTTCTCGTCTTTGCCGGAGGTCATCTGTTGGACTCGCATTGGATGGGTTGGTGAGGGTTAACGGTTGTGAGTGAGAGTGGCTGCTAAGAACTGGATCGGGGGCAGACGCGACCGGGTCGGTAGAAGATCGTCACCAGCGCGATCAAATGGGGCCGGCCCCTGGTGAAGAAACGCTGGGATGGCATCTTCTTTGCCGTCGATCGGAGCTACTTCGTTGTCGGCGTCGGCGATCGTGGCCGTGGTGTCGGGATCCTCGAGAAGCGCCGTCTCCGCTTCGGTGTTCACGCTGGCGGTGGCCGGCGGAGCAGGTGAAGCGTTCGTCTCGCCGCGCGCCCCGGCGGAGGCGAAGCGGATAACGTCAAGACCAGCTTCAAGCTTTGCCAACCGCGACCGAAGCTGATCATTTTCAGTGCGCGCCTTTGCGAGATCAGCCTCAAGAAGGTCGGCTCGCTCGCTCACATGGTCGAGCAGACGTCTGGTACTGACGAGCTCGTCTTGAGCCGCATGCAGCGCGTCCACGTCGGCAATCCACGCCTCACGAATGGAATGAACCGATCCCAGGAAACGGTCCAACACGTCAGGGGCTAGGAGAGGGCGATGCTGAGTCAACGGTCACCTCTAGAAAGGAAGAACGGACTGGACTTGCACGACGATCGCGAACACCAGGCCCGCGATCGCAATCGTCGCTGCTGTCGTTGCTGCCCAGTTGGACAAACCGCGCAGCATCAATTGCCGCCGACGCACTCATTCGAGCACCATGTCTGTCGATATCGGACCGAGATGGCGCACCAACGTTGTGATCACGCCAAGGCGGGGCTTGAGGTCGTTCCACGAGTATGCGGGCTCGCGGTCACGGCGTGGCCGCATCATCAGGAATTCAATGATGCGGTCTTCAACCTCGGCCGGCTGACCACCGACGTCCTTGACACCAATCCGCGAGATGGTGGCGAGCGACAGCGTCAGGTCATCCACGTTGTCGAGATCCGCAGGGTCGAGGGACATTTCAGTCACCATGAGGCGCCGATGCGCCGTTCTGCGCGAGCGCGTTCATCACGCGGACCACCACCTGCCGATCACCAACGCCGATCCTGGTGAAGGATCTTGCGACATCGATTCCGCCAGGAGTGGCGATCATGGAGTTGATGGCGGAGGCGCCGACCAGATCATCCCCGGTCGCCTGCGGGAGCCCGTCGAAGAACCAGGTCATGGGTACCTTGAGATGCTCGGCGAAGAACGCCAGCAACCCGGCCGACATCCGGTTCTTGCCCTTCTCGTACTTCTGGACCTGCTGGAAGGTGAGGCCGACCGCCGCGGCCAGAGCCTCCTGGGACAGGCCGCGCTGAAGCCGGGCGGCCCTCAGCCGCGTTCCGGCGTACTCGTTCGCGCGTTGGATTTTCGCTTTCGCATCGCCGATAGAGGCGCCGCCGCGGCTCGTATTACATTCGCTGGTCATCTCGAAAGCACCTGTTGGTTGATGCGTCAGGTGTCGAAATGAAAGCATGGCTTTCAGTCGGCTGCAAGCGAAAAGAAAGCTTGGCTTTCAATTTTGCCACCGGTATAGCTCGGCCGATCCCGAATCTCAGCAAATTGGTGCGATGTCAGACCCATTCGCCCGGCAGGATGACCGGGAAACGCCCGGCCAGAAGCCTCCGCCAACTCCGCGTTGCCTGCGCGTTTTGACGGCAACGCGCCCATCGCGCGCTTTCCAGGGGAACGCATGAGCTCCCGGGGGTACGTCAGGCTCTACCGTTCAATCTTCGCGCACGAATTCTTCCGGCCGCCGTTCAGCGACCGCGAGGCGTTCATGTGGCTGATCTGCGAGGCGGCATGGCGGCCGCGGCAACGCCGCGTCGGTCAGTTTCTGGTCGCCCTCTCCCGAGGAGAGGTCGCTGCGTCATTGCGGCATTTGGCCGGCGTCTGGGGTTGGAAGGTCGGTGCCGTTCGCAGTTTTCTAGTCCGGCTGGAGCGTCAGGAGATGGCCCGGTCTCGAGCCGAGATGGGTGTCAACATCATCACGGTTCTGAATTACGAGAAATATCAACTCGATATTCCGACTGACGGCGAGCTCCAAGAGCCGGTTCTTCCACCGGCCGCCTGCTTGAGACCAGGTAATTCAAAGCCGCGTCGAACAGATGCAGCACAGTGCTTGGTCTATGTGATGGCGTCCAGCGATGGATGCCTGAAGGTCGGAATTTCCCGGAACTTGAGCCGGCGGCTGGGTGCATTGCAAACCGGAAACCCCAATCCAATTCGAGTGCTGGCGGAATCCGTTCCGTTGTCGGTGAACGAAGCGCGAGCGATCGAATCCGCCGCCCTTGCGGCACTGGCTTCTCACCGCGCTAAAGGCGAATGGCTCGTCTGTGAGAAGAACTCGGTGATGACCGCAGTCAACGCGGCGCTGGCGATCTCTGGAAAGCCAGCGATGAGCGAGCGGAGGGCGGAATGAGCGAGCGAGGGTACATCCGGTTCTATCGCTCGATCTTTACCCACCCCGCGTTTCGGAAAGAGGCGTTCACCGAGCGAGAGGCGTGGGTCTGGCTCTGCGCAAAGGCGGCATGGAAGCCGGTCCGACAACGTGCCGGCGACCATGTCGTTGACCTGGATCGGGGGGAAGTCGTTGGCGCTGTTCGGTATCTCGCCGCCGAGTGGCAGTGGACTCGAGGTAAGGTCGAGAGGTTCATTAGTAGGCTCAAAAATGAGGAAATGATCGAGACACGAACCGGGACAGGCGTAACCGTCATAACTATCAGAAACTACAGCGATTATCAGGGCGATGACTCGTCAGGCGGGACAACAACGGTCAGCGATTCGGGACAAGCCCGAGACAGGGCCGAGACAGGGCCGAGACAGGGCCGAGACAATAGAAAAGAAACTAAACCATTAAGAACTGAAGAAAGAGAAGAAGGGGAGGGGTGTCTACCTGGCTTCGATCCACCGGTCGTCCGAGCGGACGACCGCTCTCCACAGCTCCCCATGGCCTTGGGGACGCAGGAGGTGCTGGCGCCTGCACCAGTGAGGAAGCCTAAGCGCGCCAGGCCACGAACAGCGATCCCGGACGATTGGCAGCCATCGGAAGCTGATTGGAAATATGCCAGGTCGATGGGGTATTCGGATCGCGAGATCCCGTTCCAAGCTGAGCGCTTCAGAAACCACCACGTCAGCAGGGGGAACCTGATGGCCGATTGGCCGGCAGCTTGGAAGACATGGATCGGAAATGGTTTTGGGCCTCGAAGCCCCGGCGGTGGTGCCGGCCGGCCGCCGCAGAGCAGAGCGGATTCGGCCATTGAGGGAATGCTATCCAGCATGCCGAGAGAGGATTTCTGATGACGACGCCGGTGCCATCGAGGCGCGGAGACCCTGCGCCGCCGCCCGAGTATCGCGACTTCGAGGTGCTTGCCCAAGATCTCTTGGCGCTTCGCGTTTCCTGCCTCAACCAGGCTTCGTCGCCTGAAAAGCTGATCGAACGGCTGGATGCGGTGGCCGCCCGGCTGCCGATGGCCGAACTGGAGATCGCGGGCGCACGCGCGGAACGAGCCGAGGCGATGATCCATCTCGGTTTGCTGGTCAAATGCTACCCCGTCGGGGTCCAGGATGCGAAGGTGTTCGGGCGGCTGCTCATCGACGACGTCATGGCGCTGGAGCCGCAGTCGGCTGCAGTTGCCATCGCTTGCCGCCGCTGCCGGCTGAAGCACAATTTCATGCCATCGATAGCCGAGGTCGTGACCGAGCTGCGCGGGACCATCAGCTTGGTGACCAGCGCTTTGGAGTTTGCAGGTAGGATTCGTGCTGAGCGAGATCGACTGGCCGCGGATCGCTAAGGTACTCGGCCGACCATTACCGGAGCGCCGGCGACATGGACGCAGAAGAACCGAAACGTGGGGGTCTGCCCGGCGGAAATAGCGTCGATCTCGATCAATCGGTAGTCGGCGCCTGGCTGAACCTTCGCTGCCAATTCCGGCGGAAGCGGTTTGACCCGTGGCTGTCCGACGATCTCGATACCCGGAATCCGGGGCAAATGTGATGCCGCAGTAATCGAGCAGTTGTTCTCAAAATCAGCTGTAATTGCCTGGGTAGTTGAAGCAGCGATCAGTAGCGCTGCGAGTATTGCGCGTGTCATATCGGCCCGCTCATGACAATTCGGTGTACGGAAACTACGTCTTTTGACTTGAAGGTAATCACCTTCTTCGGGTTGAGCTGCCGGACCTTGAGGGTCTTCTCATCCCAGGACACGAAGCGTTTGATCCATCCGGTCCGCTCGCCGTGTTCGCTGGTGCGGATCTGGATGACACAGTCGTCGTCTTTGCGCGGTCGGAGGTAGGGATGAACGAAAACGACCTCCCCATCTCGGAAACGTTCCAGCATGGAATCGCCGACGACATAAACAGCGTAGGCGCCGGGAACGCCATGAAGTACCGGGGGCGCGAGTACGTCGCCCATGTTCTGTTCGGAGTCGAAAAGCAATGCACCGTAATTGCCACCCATTCCCTGACCACGCACTGGAACCCTCGTAAATCCATCAACCAGTTCACCTATCCGAGCATTGTTCGCGAGTTTCTCGGATGTTCCAGCAGGATTTGATTCTGGGATTAACGGGGCAGTAACGGTGGTTAACTCGGTGGCGTCGCCCGCGCCGGTGTCCGCCGGCGAACCAATTCCAAGCTCGAGCCAGTCCAGACGGACCTTGAACGTCGACGCGATCGCCCGGAGATTTTCCCGGCTGATACCGCCGCCGAGCTCCCAATTCCCGACAGCGCCGCGGGTGATCTTCTGGCCATCGACCTTGCCTAAGGCCTCCGCGAAACGCTCCTGAGAGAGCTTTGCGGTCTTCCTTACGTGCTTGATGCGGCTTGCTAAATCTTCCATCGGCATCCCCAGACAAAGGCGTTTGATACCTTCTCCGTCAACGGCTTTCATCGACAGAGACGCTTGCAATCAGATGAAAGCCGTGCTTTCAATTTCGGTATGAGCACCGAACCGAACCGCACGAATGATCAGATCAAGACCGCCGCTCTTGAGCGCGCGAAGCAGGTCTGCGGCGGCAATACCGGACTGTCGACTGCTTTGGCCGGGCTGGTAGCCGCGGCGCGGCCTCCGACGCCTCAGGCCATCTCCCAGTGGAAGCAGATTCCGGCTGAGAGAGTGCTTGCGGTCGAGGAGGTGACCAAGATCTCGCGCAACCTGCTGCGTCCGGACATCTACGGCCGGCCGAGCAGCGCAGTCATCGAGACCGTCTTCAACGAAGTCGAGGCGGCCGACGGGGTGTGACGTCATGCGAGCCATGTCCTTGCATCACGGTACGATGCTGCGAGGGCCGCGATCCTTCCGGCTCGCTCAATCAGCTCACGCTCCCGGTGCGCCCGTCTCGAATTCGTTCGGCAGCTGGCATGCAGCATCAACCGCGCTGACAGCTTGTCGAGCATTCCTGCGATCGAAGATCGCGGCACCAATTCTGTCTCGACGAGCAACACGATCAGCGCGTCGAAACTCTCTTCCGCGATGAGCGTGCGCGCGTCGTCGACCTCGCGGATCTTGCTTTCATCGCCCGCCGGAGCGCGGCGTCTCGCGGGCTCAAATTCATTCTGTGCAGAGGGGGTGTTCGTCATGCAGTCAGCATCGCTCGCGAGTGGAGTTCAGGCAAATTCACCCCTCTTACGTTCGTGTGAGTCGGTTCGTACGAACGTAAGAGCCGCGAAAATAACCTCTGAAATCATTCGTATTTGTCGTTCCGCGATCGGCGGAAATAGCTTCCGCAAGTCGATGGCGAAGCGAGCCCGTTGCTCGCTCAGCACGATCGACAATTGGATCGCGAGTAAGCGGTCGATCGACGTCGACCGTCTTCTGAACCTCCTCGAAGGCCCCGAAGGCATGGAGTGCTTCGAAGCGTTCCTTGCTCACGTACCGGAGGACCTTCGTGAGCGCTGGATCGCGCGTGAAAACCTGGAGCGCCGCCTTGCCGAGGCCGAGGCCGAGGTCCGCCGCGTGCGCAATGAGGTCGCGGAGCGCCAAATCAGCCTTGATCTGAACCGGAAGTAAGTCACGCGCCGCGCGTCCCGCGGTGAATATCAGCTGATCATGGAATGCGCCGTGGACCGATATCTCGCCGATGCCGCCTTTTGGATCAGCAAGGCATGTATCTCCGTTTCCGAGAGGATGACGGAGTGGTCACGATGGTGGCTCGACGTGCAGAGGTGGTTGCTCGGCGGCCGGGCGCGGCCGTTCTCCCGCATTCGGGAAGACCGTGAAGCGCGACACCGGGCTGATCGGAGGAGCCGCGATGGAGCCCGCTGATCGGTACTTCGTCAACCTCTACGCACCCGGAATCGGGGGCTCTCTCGGCTCAGTGTTCCCAACAAGGGAGGTCGCCGACCGAGCAGCCAGCGGGCATCGGAGAGCCTGCATCGAGGTTGCGCCGATATCGGCCGATCGCGGCCTAAAGCTCAGCCGCGAAAACCTTGCGCTGTTGGAGAAGCATGCCCAAGCCCGCCGGACCACAGTCGAGAGCCTGGTCGCGGAATCCGTAGCCTGTTTTGTGTCGTTGCATCCGGAGGTCGTATCTGCGGCGCGCCGCTATGCAGCTGAAACGGGAGCTACGTTCGGCGTCGTGATCGCTGAGGCGACCAGGGCGTACTTTGGAGGTAGCAGGTAATGCTGTGGCCGTTCGGGAGTCTCCGCCCGCTCTTCTACGATGTCATCGTTGCCGACGTCCCGGCCTATTTTGAGACGTATAGCGAGCGAGGACAGCTCAAATCGGCGCAGGCTCATTACGACTGCATGCCGTTGGAAGACATCATGGCCCTCCCAGTCGATAGGTTGGCCAGAGCGGACAGTCTTCTGCTGTTTTGGTCGTGGGGGTGGGCGCTCGCCACGTGTCAGGCGCACAGGATCGTTAAAGCGTGGGGCTTCACGCCGATCACCACCTTTACATGGCGGAAGGTCACAGCCCGCGGGAAGGTCCGCATGGGGCCAGGTTACCGGGTGCGTACTACTGATGAGCACATCCTGCTCTGCACGATGGGCAACCCCGACCATAAGCCGTTTCGATCGTTCGATGGGATTGCGCGCGAGCATTCGCGCAAGCCGGACGAATTCTACCAGCAAGTGATCAAATGCACGCCTCGTGCATTTCGCGCCGATTTGTTCTCGCGCGAGATCCGTGAAGGCTTCGACGGCTGGGGCGATGAGCTAGGGCTCTTTAACAAACACGGAATTGTCCGCCCAAAGCGACAGAAGATCATTGCGCCGAGCGCTCTGCCGCTCTTCGACGAATTGCAAGCTCCCAGCATCGTAAGCGCTCAGATCGAGCGCGCCTAACAACTACCGGAGAGGACGGAGTACCAGCATGGCAACGAATGAACCATCCCAAGACGCGATTGATGCAACCAGTCTGGGCATCATCAGAGCCGCGAAGGGAGCGAAGGACAAGAAGCAAGGCGAGCTTCGTGCAGCGTACAGCACCGCTGACCTGCGCGGACTGAACACCGATGCTGCGAAGATCGCGATCAAGCTTCGCGATCAGGGGCAGGAAGCTATCGACGAGCATTTCAAGACGTTCGAACGAACGGCCCACTACCTCAAGCTTATGGGCAAGGAGCTGTCGCCGGCGCAGTACGAGATGTTCGGCCTCAGGCAAGGTCCGACCCCGGAGACCGAGCGGGCCGAGATCGAAGGCCGCGCGGCCGGCTTCTCGCTCGATGGTGAGCCAGGCTCCCAGGAGAGCGACAACCCGTACCCGGGCTCTGTGAAGGGCAATCACTGGCTGACGGCATTCCGACAGGCGCGGTCGGAGCGCAATTCCGTGCTCTCGATGAAGATGCCCGAGAGCAAGGGCTCGGACGGCGAAGCCGAGACCGAGGGCGGCGCGGACGATGAAGGCGAGGAGTGATCGCGATGAACGCGACTCGCATGATGTCTCAGCAAGAGATGGCCGCGGCCTTTGATGAATGGATGCGGCAGTACACCGAAGACCCGGCGGCGTTCGAAGCGGAATTCCAGACCGTGCAGCGCTTCGTAGCCGACAAGGCGGATGGTCGCGAACCCGACTACGGTCGATCGTGCGCAGCCCTGATGTTCAAACTGAGCGACGCGCTGCTGCAGGCGGAAGGCTGACCGATGATCCTCGCCGGCCTTGACGTAGCAACCGTAACGGGATTCGCGATCCTAAAGGGCGACAGCTATGTCACGGCCGGCGCGTTTCATTGGCAAGGCAAGACCTCCGGAGAGGTGTTCCGCCACTGCAGGCGCATCATCTACAAGATGATCGACAAGTATCAGATCACGCACGTTGGCGTTGAGCAGCCGCTCCGCACAGACATTGATCTTCCTGGAAGAGCACTCGAAGACGGCTCTACGGGCCCGACGACGCGCCCGCCGATGAAGACATTCCAAAGGATCTACGGACTCTGTGCCGTGGTTGAGGAGGTGTGCGCGGCTCAGAACGTTGATCACCGTTACATCAATCAGGGCACGTGGCGGAAGGCGTTCACTGGCAACGGGCATGCGACCAAACAGGACTCGCTCGCATACGCGCAGTTGGTCGACCGAAATATCACGTCGTTGGACGCCGCGGAGGCGCTCGGCGTTGCGTGGTGTCTGCGCGGATTGCTGGACCCACGTTATGCAGTGCCGCGCGGCGATCTTTTCGACCCTCAGAGTCAACAGACAGAAAGGACGCCGTTTTGACGAACAATCTCAAGGCCTCAGTTGAGCAAGTACCGCTGCTGCGGTGCCTCACTCGCATGACGCGGGTCATCGAAAAGCGGAATACGGTGCCGATCCTCGCAAACGTCTTGCTACGCTTTGACGTCGATCGACTGTGGGTCACCGGTACTGACCTCGACATCAAGCTCAGTGACTCTCTCGCAGCGCGGGTCGAGCGTTCCGGCGAGACGACGGTGCCTGCGCAGTTGTTGCACGACATCGTTCGGAAGATGCCGGCCGGCGCTGAGATCGCCATCGAGCAACCCGAGGGCGGATCCGGCGGGACCATCGTTGTGAAGAGCGGGCGCTCGCGCTTTACGTTGCCGACCCTGCCGGTGACGGACTTCCCCAACCTGTCGGAGCCAGGGAGTGATGACGCGAGTTGCTTCGCGATGCGTGGGGCCGATCTCCAACGGCTGATCGGACGGACGGAGTTCGCGATCTCGAGCGAAGAGACGAGATACTACCTCAACGGTATTTACCTCCACACTCATGGTGGAGACAATTCGCAGACGCTTCGTGCGGTAGCTACGGACGGCCATCGTTTGGCCCAAGCTGATTTTCCGGTTCCGGATGGCGCCAGGGGAATGAGGGGCGTCATCGTTCCCCGAAAGACGGTTGGCGAGATCGCTCGTCTCTTCGACGCCGAGGATGATATTTCCGTCTCGGTGTCGGCGAGCAAGATCGCACTATCGAGCGGCGAGCTCGTGCTGGTCTCGAAGCTGATCGACGGCACATTCCCCGACTACAATCGAGTGGTGCCGATCAACAACAGCAAGACGTTGTCGGTCAACCGGGTCGACTTCGAAGAGGCGACGGGCCGCGTGGCGGTGGTGTCGACGGAGAAGGGCCGTGCGGTCAGGCTCGCGATCGAGCCCGGCAAGCTGGTGCTGTCGGTGACCAACCCGGATTCCGGCAGCGCGGTCGAAGAGCTCGAGGTCGAATTCAGTGGCGAGCCGATGCAGATCGGCTTCAACAGCCAGTACCTCGGAGACATGCTTCGCCGGCTGTCGGGCGACAAGATCACGGTGAAGCTGGCTGACCCCGGTTCCCCGACGCTCTTCTCTGGCAGCGATCCGGATGCGCTCTACGTGCTCATGCCGATGCGGGTGTGAGCAGCATGGCGCGCCGAAAGATCTTGGTTGCAGACCTGCTGTGCGGGGCCGGGGGAAGTTCGACAGGTTGCGCGCGAGCGCTCCACGAGCTGGGTTTGGAGATGGACCTGGTCTGTCTAAATCACTGGCCGACGGCCATCGAAACACACGCAAAGAATCATCCTCAGGCGAGGCATTACTGCCAGGACATCGCGACGGTGCGGCCGCACCTGATTGTGCCGGAAGGTTACCTAGATCTGCTGATGGCGTCGCCGACCTGCACGCATCACTCTGTCGCCCGCGGCGGGAAGCCAACATCTGACCAGCAGCGCTCTGACCCCTGGCACATCATCACGTGGCTGACCGAATTGCGGGTCAAGCGTCTGATCATCGAGAACGTGTGGGAGTTCATCAGCTGGGGGCCTGTCGACGCGCGCACCGGGAAGCCGGTGAAGTCGCGGAAGGGCGAATACTTCAACGCATGGATCAACGTGATCCGAGGGCTCGGGTTCAACCCCGAATGGCGGAAGTTGAACTCCGCAAACTATGGCGAAGCCCAAACGCGACAGCGCTTCATCCTGAAGGCGCGGAACGATCGCCGCACTCTGGGTTGGGCTCCGCTGACGCACATGAAGATGCCGGCCGACGGCAGTGTACTGCCCTTCGGTGATCTGAAGCCCTGGCGCCCGGCGCGCGAGATCATCGACTGGAGCATCAAAGGACGATCCATCTTCGGCCGCCAGGTGCCGCTTGCGCCGAAAACGCTGGCGCGGATCCTTGCCGGTGCGATCAAATTCAAATGGCCAGACATCTTGCTCGAGATGCTGGCTGATGAACTGCAGCGGTCGCTGAGCCGCTCCATTGCCGATTGCTACGCTAAGCGGCACTCGCGCCGCACTGAGGACCGCCAGCGATATAGGTTTCGGGCGCAAGCCTATTTGAAGTGGATGAGATCGCTCCGGAACGGCGATATCGGGCAGGTGGCCGGCAATCATCGCGGAGCCGCGCCGATGCTGGTGACGCTTCGCAGGAACGCAAACGGGCGTTCGTTGGCCTTGCCGCTTCCGACGGTGGCGGCCGGCGGCACCCATATCGGGTTGGCTGAACCGTTTTTGGTAAAGCAGAACTTCCGTCGCGATGCGCAAGGCGTCGACCAGCCAGCGCCGACCGTTATGACGCAGGCTCGTCTTGGTCTTGCCGAGCCTCTCCTTGTCAACATGAAGGGCAGGTCGACCGCCTCGGATGTCGGGGCGCCGGCGCCGACACAGACGGCGCACGCTGGTCATCTATTTCTCGCCGAGCCCTTCGTTATGGCGCCTGGCAGCACCGGTGCACCTCGGGCGGCGGCGGACCCGCTGCCGACCATCACGACAGGCGGCGCCGGATCAGATGATCCTGGCTGCGCACGGCCCATGCTCGTTGAACCATTCGTTCTTAACCGACACGGAGAGAACGGTTCAGGCCGCGCACATGCCGTTCATGACCCGCTGCCGACAGCGGACTGCCGAGGGGCCGGCTATGTCGTGGAGCCATTCGTATTGTCGCGGCATGCTGAAGGCGCGCCGCACTCGGCGACGCCGCAGTACGACATCCTGTTCCGGATGCTCGAACCTCACGAGCTCGCGGCCGCGATGGGCTTCACCGACGAAGAGACCAAGTACGAATTCGCGGGAACCAAGACTGAGCAGATCAAGCAGATCGGAAACGCGGTCTCGGTGGCGATGATGAAGGCCGAGGTCAAGGCCATCATGGCGGATGCGGCTGACCTTGATACCTCAGCCACTGAACGGCGCCAGAAGAGAGCATCGGCATGAGCGGGTTGAACCTCATCGTCATCGCCGGCGCGGTTGCGGTCGTGGTTGTCGGCTCGGTGCTGGGAGTGCCCGTATTGGCGCGCCGCCGTCGGCCGCTCGGCCGCGAGTTCTTTTGAAGCAGAAGAAAGAGAAGACCATGCTCAACGATTGCGACGACGACTTCAGAACGGGAGAGCAGCTGCTCGCTGAATGGGGCTGCACCAATCGGCAGGAGCGTTTGGAGCGTGCTGCTCTGGCGTTGAGAGAGCAGATCAGTGAGTTCGACGCCGTTCCCGAGCAAGGGGACACCATCGAAGCAAGTGTCAGGGCGATGATGTCTCAGTTGGACCGGCTCCACGTCGAACAGAAGAACCAGAGCCTCGCAGGCAGCATCGACGATCAAGAGGTATTTTGCTCGTGTTCCGATGCGTACCGGATGGGCGCCGCGGCGCTCGATCACTGACGTTCGGTTTGCCTAGGATCTGAGATGCCGAAATCGTCGAAACCGTTCGCGTCGGAGTCCGAACTCTGCGCGCGCTTCATCAGCGTGCTACCGCCGGAATGGACGCCATACAACGAGTGGGGAGGTTGGGACATCCTGCTCGTGCGTAACTCCGACGGTTTCCAGATCGGCATTGAGGCAAAGCTTCGGCTGAACGCCGAAGTGATATCCCAAGCGCTCGAAGAATACGGCTCGTGGGCGGCAGATCTGCCTGGCCCGGACTGCAGAGCGGTACTGGTGCCATCGACCGAGCCGCGTGGATTCCACCGGATCTGTAAGTATATCGGCGTGACCGTCATCTACTGCCCATCAGAGGCGGAGGTTGCTGATTATTTTCGGAAGTATCGTCCGAACAGGATGAAGCCGCTCTCTCCACTGCTTCCTGGCGATCGCTACGGAAACAGTGATGACTGGTACGAGTGGGCGCCGAGGTCGAGGATCAAGCTCCCTGAGTACGTCCCCGATGTTGAAGCGGGCCGGTCAGCGCCGGTGCAACTTACCGATTGGAAGATCCGAGCGATCAAGATCTCGATCATTCTGGAAAAGCGCGGCTATCTGCGCCGGTCTGACTTCAAGCATATCAACATCGATCACCGCCGGTGGCTGCCGTCTGCCAACGGCTGGTTGCTGCTCGGCGAGGACAAAACCTATCGGCCGGCGCCGGGATTGCCAGACTTCAGAGCGCAGCATCCGCGGGTCTATGCTGAAATTGAGGCTGACTACGAGAAATGGAAGCCGACAGAGCCCGCGGAATCCGTCACCTCAGCCGTGCAGGAGAGCATGCTGTGAGTGACCGGCTATCCTGCTGCGTTCCTTATTGCCGGCGGACGATTAAGCGCGGCCTGTACCAGGAATGGATCTGCGGCAAGCATTGGGCTGCTGTTAGCAAACTCACAAAGCGCCGGCGACGCTTGGCCGATCGCGCGGCGAAGCGGGCCAACTTACGCTTCGAGGCCGAATATACAGCGCAGGGGAATCGGTTTCTCGACTCGCAACTCGATCGCACGCTTGCGGCGATGCGTATCGCTGACGCGCTTTGGCAGCGATGCAAGCGTGAAGCGATTGAGCGGGCAGGTGGAATATGAGCCCGCAGAACGACGCTGAGGAAATCAAGACGCGGCTGAACAAAGATCTTGAGCGGCTGCTCGACCACTTCTGGCCTGGATGGGTGAAGCGTGGCCGGCTTGCGTATTGTGCCCCCGCTAATAAGCGCGATCTCGGGTCGTTCATGGTGTATCTCGCGCCGTCTCCAAAGTGCCCTCGAGGAGCGTGGGCCAGGAAGTCAGAGGGGGTTGGCGGCGACGAGCTGAACCTCTTTGCCTACGGGTTCAATGGGGGAAAGGGACATCGCGCGGATGCCGACGTGTTTCGGGCAGCTCGCGAGTTTGTTGGCATGGAAGAACGAAGGCAGGAGACGCCGGAAGAACGACGGCGTCGAGAGGAGTGGCTTGCTAAATGCGCCGACGAGAGGGCGGAAGCGGAGCGGCGGTCGATCGAGGAAGAACGAAAGCGGCTGGCGATCGCCAGCGTCGTTTGGCAGGAGTCGATCCCAATCAAAGGGACGCAGGCCGAAGCCTATTTCATGGAACGTGGCGTGCCGGAGCCGCCTGGCGGATGGTGGGATGTCGTGAGGTATCACCCGCGGCTTTGCTACGACCTGGACCCACGGCTTTGGTTTGGCGCAGTGGTAGCCCGCGTTGATGATGTCGTCGGCGATCTTACGGCGGTCTGGAGAATCTTTCTCGACCCGAAGAAGCCGACGAAAGCGCCCGTGGAAAACGCTAAACTTGGCCTCGGGCCGGCCGGCGGCGGCGCTGTGCGTCTTGGCGGAATGGCCGACCATATCGGTGTATGCGAGGGGTTGGAGACCGCCGGCGGAGCGGCGGCGCTGATCAGGCACCGCTACCCGGTCTGGCCGTGCTTGTCGACGTCGGGGCTGATCGGCTTTGAGCCCCCTCTAGGCGTGAACCACATCACGACCTTCCCCGATGGCGACAAGCCCTGGCGGAAACAACAGGACGACTTGCTCATCGCCGAGCCGGCCGGGCGGGCGGCGGCTCGGAAGCTCCGGGAACGTGTTCAGGCCATCGGCCTCCGCGCCGATACACAGCCTGAGCCCAAGATGCGGCAGGACTATCTGGACATTTGGAATGCGCGCCGCCGCATGGAGGAGGGCGCGTGAATCCGCTGGCGAACGTTCGTGCCGAGGAGGCGGTGATCGGAAAGATCATCGGGTCGGCGGATGCGTACTGGGAGATCGCCGGCATCCTCTCGGCCGAGCACTTCACGGTCCCCCATTTTCGCGACATCTTCTCGGCGGTGGCGAACTGCTGTCAAAGCGGGCGCAACCTGAGCCTGTCTCTTCTTGAAGCGACGTTGCCGGAGGAATGGGAAGGGGTCGGCTCGAGAGAGGCTGTGCTTCTCGTGTTGGTCGAGAAGGCACAGGACGTCAGCAGCGCAACGGATTTCGTCGATGCGCTGCTGACGGCATGGCGGGAGCGGGAGCGCGTCGCGATTGGGCGCATCGCCAACCAGCAGGGTAAATCGTTCGAAGAGACGCGCGTGGCGATCGAAGATCGGCTTCGCGCAGTCGACGATGCGGACCGCGCCAAGCACGCTGTTTCGATCGGCGAGGCTGCCGACACAGCACTGAGGAAAGCTGGGGAGGCCTACCAATCCCGCGGCCGCCGGGCGATCGGGATCACTACGGGAATCGCCGAGATCGACAAGGCCATTGGTCCTCTTACAGGGGGGACGCTGGTGACCATAGCGGCGAGATCTGGACACGGAAAATCTGCGCTGACGTCCCAGATCCTGCGTCATGCGGCATCGCCATCGCTTGACCCGTCCCAGGTCCATGCCTCGCTGTTCCTTAGCTTCGAGATGTCGCGCGAGCAAATCGGATATCGAGACCTGGCTTCAATGACGGGGATCTCGGTCCGCCGGCAGCGCACCGGCGATTTCACCGAGAAGGATTACGAGGCGCTGCTTCAGGCTCGGCGGCAGCTCGATGCGATGCCGATCCATATTCTTGACCGCGGCGCAATGACTGCGAAGCAATATGCAGCCGAGTGCCGGGCCGCGCACCGACGGTATGGCGTTCGTTTGTTCGTTCTGGACCACCTTCGGATTGTGCAGCCGGAGCGGGATGGTTGGAACGACATCAAGACGATCGAACATGCGTCGATGACGAATAAAGACCTCGCGAAGGAGCTCGACGCCGTATTCATTCAGCTCGCGCAGATTACCAAGGAGGGACAGAAGTCTGCAGGGAACTGGCGGTTCAAAGATAGCGACATCTACGGCGGCGGCGGCTTGAAGGAAGCAAGCGACGTAATCCTTGGGGTCAGCGTGCCGACCGAGTGGTTGAAGCAGAATCAGCCGGAGCCGCCATCAGAGGCAAATCCTCGAGGTCGTGAACCGTTCGATGAGTGGTGCAAGAACATGGAAAACTGGCGCGATAGAGCTGAGATCGCACCGCTTAAGGTACGTGACGGATCGAGCGGAAGCTGGAAGACGGTCGGGTTTAACGGCTCTCGTATGCTCTTTGGCGATGTCGATCAGGCGGACGTCCCGTTTTGAGGCGTTGACGGAGGGCCTTCTGAAAGGGTTGCTTTAGTGACAACCAACGCCGGCCGTCCTACTCGTTCTGCTGGGATCTCGCGCGTGAGGGAACGATGGGAGCGGATAAGCGGCGCAGAGCGAAGTCTGCGAAGAAAAATCAAGCGGACAATGCAGGCCAAGCTCCGGCAGATGCATATCAGGCACAGCTTGATCATGAGAAGCGACGCGCGCAGGAGCGGTTGATTCAGGAAGCTGGTGTTGCTTGGTCAATGGGATACGACACTCCTCAGGCGAAGTTGGTCGAGGCTTACATCGAAAGTAACAAGGCCGCGATCCGCGCTTCGGCGAGATCACATGCGGCGGCATCTGATCCGCTCAACATCACCGGCCATACACCGGCGCCGTCGAAGAAGCAGAAGAAGCGACAGGCGGAGAAAGACCGTCTGAATAGGGGTGAACGCCACGACGTTATCCCGGATCCGGATCATCCTAATCAGAACGTGCTGGTCACCACGCTTCAGCACTCTTTCCGACGGGTCAAGCAACTGCGCGTACCTCATCAGCCGGCCGCCGAGCGTTTCGTGAGAGACTGGGAGGCGGCGTTCTACTCTGGTCTTCGGTCTCCCGGATTCGATCCGCGGGTCGATGCGTCGGCGAAGGCGCACGCTGGCCATCTTCGAGCCGTAGAGGCTCAGAAGCGCCTCAATTCAGTTCAGCGTTACATCGGGGAACGGAACTACGACATCTGCGTGGGCGTGCTGATTATGGCGCAGACGGCTGCAAAGATTCATGCGCTGGGCGGCAGGGACCATCGATCGGTGAACCACGACATCGATGTAGCCCTCAATGCGCTGACCGAATTCTACGACCCGGCCAGGCTCGCGCGCGACCCGACATGGCGCGCTTTCAAGAAGGTGATCGAGGCAGGAGCCAAGGTTATTGGTCAGGGTGAGGAGGAGACCAGGTGAACGGGACTGTGACGTCGTTCGATAAGACGAAGGGCTACGGATTCATCGCAGCCGAGGATGGATCCCGCGTGTTCTTCCACATGAGCGAGCTTCGAAAGAACGGCATCCGGGCCGAGCCTGGCCTCGGTGAGAAGTGGTCGTTCGATGTTCAACACGGCGATCGTGGCCGGTTCGCCGCGAACATCAAGAAGGTCGAGTGACGATGTCTCTTGGTAGATTCGCGCCGAACTCCAGAGAGACCGCAGAAGAGACGAAGGTGCGGGTGTGGCGGATGCACGGGTTTGTCTGTTTGTCGATTGATGACCCAAACATGCCATGGGATCTCAGAGAGCAACTGGTCCGCTACATGACCAGAAGGTTTGGGGCGCGACACCAGCCGAAGGTGGGATGATGGTGAAGATGCTCGGCTCTCGAGTCGCTGTGCTTGATGCGCGGAAGGCCAAGCCGCTACCGAAGACGGCAGACAGCGACTATGGGTCAACCGCACACAAAACATGGGCGTTCGAGGTGAAGAGCCGGGCCGGATGGCGGTGCGAGCACGTTGAAAACGGCCATCGGTGCGAACGGAGCCGGGCGCGCGGCGACAGGATGTACGCTGATCACATCCTCGAGGTGAAAGACCGTCCGGAACTCAGGTTCGACCTAAGCAATGGCGCATGCAAATGCGCTGCCCACAACGTCAAGAAGGGCATTGAAGCCCGCGCTGCCAGGATGGACCGCAGCTCTGGCGGCGGCGCGACCTAGCCACATATGTCGGCGGCGCCCCGCCGGTGAGACGTGATTGCGGCGGCGGTAAGCGCCGCGGCTACCAGCGGCGGCGCCGTGCCGGCCGTGGTGTCGGCGGTGGATCGTGGCGCGCCAGCATTCGCAGGACGCCCATGCGGGCAAAGATCATCGGCCCGCCGTGGTCAGCCGCCTGGAGCAGGACATGGATGGCGACCTGCACCTCCGGGTGGCGCTGCTCGGCCGGCGGCAGGGCGGCGATGTAGTCGCCGGCCTCGCGCAGCGTGGCGATCTCGCCGCCATCGGGTAGCGGAATCGGCGGATCAAAGCGCAGCGTCCAGGACACCGCTCACACCGGCCGCGCGTGGCGGTCTGTCGTCGAGATGATCTTCATGCTGGCGGGTCCGCTCGCCAGGCCGAGGTGAACGGCGTTTTATGGAGCTTGTTGTCGTGCCAGTTCGGCACGACGTGGACGCACCCCGGCGTTCCGCATTCGGTGCAAAGCATCGCTCGGCACACGCGCCGCCACGGCCAATCCGGCGGGAGCTGGTCAAGCCTCAGGCTGCTCACCTCATGTCCACACCAGGTGCAGCGCACATAGGCCGTGCGGTGTCCGTCCGCGATCCAGGCACCCGGCGAGCTGATCGGATATTTCGGGGTGGCGCTCGGCACCCGGCGCCGCGTTCTGATGGTTCCGCGCTCGGTGAGGATGGCGATCGGTCCGGGCCGGATCGCGACGCGGCCGACCATGCGGACGGGTTGGCTCGTCATCGCCCCATGATCCATGCCCAAGCCGCTTGCCATTGCGAACCTCCGCCTATTTGTCGACGGTCTTCTGTTCAGCCACGTCGAGCACGAACTCGTAGTTTTTCTCGTCCTTCAGGAGCGGAAGCACCCAGTGCATCGCAAAGGGCACTGCGTCCGCGCCAGATTTCCAGCGGACCACCCGATCGGGGGTCGTCCCCCATGCAAAGGCAATCTCAGCGTCGGTCAGATCGGCCGCAGCTTGGGCGACCGCGAACTCCTCGCCGGTCATCTTCAGGAATTTCACCGCGCGGCGCAGGCCAGGCTGGTTCGGAACATAGGCTTGCCTTGCCGGCCGGCGGGCGTTGAGAGCCTCGAAAAGAACCTTGCGAGCCTTTGCTTCGGCGTCATCGGCGGTCGAGAAGACCTCGGGATCGTCGCCCTCATAGACGAAATTGGGGACTTGCCCGGGGGCTGCCCAGATCGCGTTGAACTGGCAAGGATCCTCACCAAGCGGCACCGCCTGGGCGATATAGCGCTTGGCGACGTTGAGGTCGCATATCGGTTTTAGTGACACTTCAGCAGTCCTCGTCTCTAGGTTTAGCATATCCATCCTCCGCAAGCTCTGCCATGCGGCCTGTGGAAGACCGCGGCTCGAATCTGTTCATGGGAAATCGGCCGTAGCCGTGGGGGGCGGCTATCGTCGGCCGGTCCAACGGCGAATGAGCCGGCGAATCCTGGGAAATCGGCCGTAGTCCGGGGGTGGGGCCAGAAGCGAGACCG
Source organism: Rhodopseudomonas sp. BR0C11 (assembly GCF_010820945.1). Classification (NCBI taxonomy): domain Bacteria; kingdom Pseudomonadati; phylum Pseudomonadota; class Alphaproteobacteria; order Hyphomicrobiales; family Nitrobacteraceae; genus Rhodopseudomonas; species Rhodopseudomonas sp. BR0C11. The sequence continues at coordinate 26,471 of NZ_QTKI01000001.1, read as the reverse complement.
GGTTCGCGCGTTCGTCGAAGCTGAAGGTCGTGCCGCGGCCTTGCTCGATCAGCTTCAGCCATTCAGTGGCCGAAGCCGTCAAACCGGGGCCTATGCTTGCGTGGTGGTCGGCCAGCCAGGAGGCGAGCTCGGCGGCGGACGGCAAAGGCGGAGAGAGCGGGGTGCCGTGGCTCGAGGTCTCGTACATCTGCCAATGCGTCCTTTCCTCCGGCGGCCAGTTCGGCATGAAGGTCGCCGCGACCGGACGCATCCCAGCAAAGTCTTCGTAGCTGCGCGAGACCGTGAAGCCATCGCGAGGGCGCCACGCCGGCGCGCCCGGGCGGCTGTCGTTGGTTGCCACCATGCCGGCATCCCACTGGGCTGCGCCTTCGTCCCAGGCGGCCGCCGCAGCGGCGTAGTTTCCGCCGCGCAGCGGGATGAAGCGGCCTTGCCGGTCCCGAGGATGCGCCCAAGTCGCCGGCACGCGCCGAACCTCGCGGCTCACGACGCCGCCTCGCAGCGGCGCAGCGCGTCGCCTGCGTCTGGGATCTCCGGCCAGTCGAGGGTAGGCGCCTCGTCGTCGAACAGCACCAGTCTGCAGTCCTCGGCGGCGGCGCGCGCCAAGCACCTCCAGAGGTCGGTCGGCATGCCTTCTGGCGGCGTGGTCACGGTGTCGTCGATAGCGCGATCGAAGCGTTTGACCAGCTCGGCGCCGTGCCGGCCGAGCCCGGGAGTTCGGAGCAGCATTTCACGACGCTCCAGCAGGACCTGCAGACGCGCCACAGCGCGACAAGGCTGCCCGAGCACCTGGACAAGCCAGCCGGCGCCAGTCGCCGCCAAGACGGTGGTTGCGGCGCGAGAGATCGGCGCGATCATCGTGCACGCGGACAGCCAGGCCTTCGCGTTCGGCGACAGGTGGCGAGTTGAAATTTCAAGGGTTCGGTGGATCATGTCGTGCTCCTCTCTCGGTCGGCACAGTTGCCGGGTTCAGGTCTTGGTCACGCGCGTAGGCCAGCAGCCCGCTCAAGTTCGGATTGAAGATTCCACGCCTCCCAGATCGCATGGGCCGCTTCCTCAAGCTTCCGGCGAACAGCACTCTCAAGCCGCGGATCACGCGACTTGGCGACGTCTTCGATGCGGGCTGAGAGGTCGCAGAACACGTCGTAGTGGAACGGGTGACGTTCGACCTTGCCGGTGCGCGCCGCCAGTCGGCCTGCCTCGGTGATTTCCAGCATGCCGGGGTCGACGCGGCGTGCCAGCCCGCAATTCACCACCAGGCGCTCGGCCGTTGTGTCGCTGTCCTCCACCTTGCTCGCGGCGAGCCGCCGCAGCAGGTCTTTCTCCTCAGTGGCTAGTTCAATCATTGGCATCGTTCGTTTCCTCTCAAATCGGCCGCAGCCGGGGATAGGGGAATCAATCGTAGGCGAGGGGGGCTATTCCGCGCCGGCTGAGGCGACGGGCCCGGCGGAATCGGCCGTAGCCGCGGGTGCATTCGGAGCCTCGATCACCAGCAGCGCGGCGTTCACCATGGTGCCCGACGACTTGAACGAGCCCGGCGGAAGGTCGCGCCACGTCGAGGCGATCGGCATAAGCCGGGCGCGTTGGCGCGGACCATTCGCGCAGATCGCGACCAGACGACCGCCGGGTTTCAGGAAGCGCAGCGCGTGCTCGATGTGTTTGATATCGGCGCCGTTCTCGAAGGGTGGATTCATCAACACGCGGTCGAATAACCATTCTTCGGACGGCCGAAGAGTAAGGAAATCCAAGGTGACGCCGTGCTCGATCCGTTGGCTGCAGCCGAGCCCTTTGGATAGAACCTCGTTAATCTCGACGGTGGTCACGCGGGCACCACGCTCAATTGCAGGCCAGACCAGCGCGCCGGTGCCGGCGGATGGCTCTAGGACGCGGTGCCCGGTCTCCAGCTCGGCGAGTTCGACCACCTCCGCAGCAAGGTCGCGCGGCGTCGCGAACAACTGCGGCGCCGCCACCACCTGCACCGCTTGGCCGGAACGGATCGCCGCCGCCATTGCTTCGAAATCAGCCGCGCGCGAGGGGGCTGCAGAATCAGCCGTAGCCGCGGGGGCGGCGCGCGGCCGCGCCGGTGGTGTCAGATCTTCGGAGAACGCAAGGCCTGCAAGGTCGCAGAACTCGCGCCAGGCATCCGCGGCAGCGTCGTGCCAGCCAGTAACGACCGCGCCGCGGCCGACACGATATTGGCCAAGGCCCATGATGATCTCGGCGCCGGCCCGCTCCGCTTCGTCCTGAGCGGATCCCAGCACGCGCTGCGCTTCGGCGGCACAGGAAGGCGCAGCCGAGGGGGTGGCGCCGGTTGTCGCTTCGGCGGGGCTCTCACCCGCTGCGGCGTCGATCTCCGGCGAGGCGGCGCGTTCCGCCTTCGCCGCGCTCGGAGGCGCGACGATCTCGGCGACGAATTCCGCCGGTGTGGTCGGCTCGGTCGGCGCCGGCGCCGCGGGAGGGTCAACGCGCTTAGCGTCGGTGATGAAGACGGGGAAGTAGCTATGCCGCTTGTTGTCTTCGCACTTGCCGCGGAACGCATAGGCGCCGATCGCAACACGTGTGCGATGCCGGCCGAGCCCGTCGGGCAGCTTTCGCAGCTCGCGATAGCCGCGGTATGACTTCGGCACCTTTTCGTATTCGTCCTTCGTCATGTGCACGAAGCCGTCACCGGGATAGTTGCAGAGCGGCGGCAGCTTCGCCGCTTCCTTCGCCTGCTCGACCGCGGCGGCGCTGGGCGCCTCGTAGGCCGTCACCTCTTCAACGCTGAATTTCCAAGTCTTCTGCCAATGCACGCCGGCCGGCGCCTCGGTGGTGATGCTGTTGACCGTCCCGCCGGTGCGGTTGACGCGCAGGATGGTCAGCCACTCGCTGCGGGCGTGGCTGCGCGACACTTGCACCTTGCCGCCGACGGTGAACGGAAATCGGTCGCCCATTGTCGCCGCCGCGCCTTCATCGCCGCCGCCGATCTGCTCGGCGAGCATGGCGCGCTCATAGACCAGGCGGTTGTCATAGTGCTCCAACCAACGGGCGGCGCGCTCGATCGATCGCGGATAGATGCTCAACGCGTACGCAATCACCTCGGCGACGGTCCGCGGCGCGAAAACACCCGGCGACGGTTCGTCACTGAGTGCCGTCCACGCGCTCGGGCCGTTCGGCATGTCCTCGCGGTCGCCTTCCTTCTTCGGCAGCGTCATGTAACCGACGTTTGCGAGCTTCCTAGCAAACGCGAGTTGGCGCGGCGGGTCGGTTTCTGCACTGGCAGCCGCCCAGAGCTTCAGCCACTTTTCGGACTCGGCTTTGCTGCGCTCCACCTTGCGGCGGTCCGCCTCGATACCCTTGATCCGCCGGTGACGCACCGCCGGCAGTTCCTTGTATTTGGCGTGACGGATCGCGCCCGCCGCGCGCCGCGCCCAGTATTCCGATGTGCGCCACAGCTTCACCGCGCGACGCATGCCCGACTCGATCCGCTCCGCGTCGCGGCGGGCGTGACGTTCGGAGTGGTGGCCGACCAGGATCGGCTGGCCAAGCGGGATTCCGTCTGCAATTTCCGCCACGGCTTCGCGCGCCGCCTCCGCTTCGGCTAGGCGCTTCTCGCCGTAAATCTCGAAGCGGTCGGCGCGTTGCTCGGCGCGGTCGGCCAGCGATGTATCCTCGTCGCCGATCTCTCCGCAGAGCTCGAGGAGCAAATCCTCGCGTTCCGGCGACCAGCACGGCGCAACAAAAAGGTCCTGTTTCGGTGCGTACTTGAAGCCAGCGGCTTTCACGCGTGCAAAGGTCTCGGCGTCAAGTCGCCGCGAAGCGTACAGGCGCAGCTTGTTGTCATCGGGCGAATAGGTTGCGGTCATAGTCATTTGTCTGGGCTCCTCATGCGGTGCGCACAATCGCGCGGTTGCAGTTCAGTAGTTCAGTAGTTCAGTGCCGCGCCATCCTCGAACAGGGACGCCGCGTCAAGAAGCGGGGCTTCGTATTTGCGCAGCGCCTCGGTGATGGCGTCAGAATTTCCGAGGATCGCGGCCCGCAGTCGCCCCGATTGCCGGCGAGCTTTGCGAAGCGCCTTCATGTACCTTGGCGACGCCAGGATGTGTGAATTCTGATCTTTGTCGTAATAGGTCAAGCTATCGAGTGTTTCGATAGCACTTCTCAAGACGACGGAAGATAGTTTGTAAGCGTGTTTGCGAAGCAGCCGAAGATGGTTCCATGCAGCATAACGAGGCATTAGAGACGGTGCGATGCTGATCTCGATATGCTCAACACCGCACGGCTCCCAGGTGTCCGGGACTGGGTAACAAGCGATACATGCGAGTTTCCCTGTGTCGTTCCCGTCGGCATCGAGAACGCCGTCTAGAAGATGGATATCTTCGGCGATGCCGCAGTAACTGCAGGTCTCGCGGTCGGCCGGATCATGTTCCTGGGTCATGATTTCTGTCTCCGAAATTAGCCGTAGTCGGGGGAATCAGATGGCGGCGGGGGGGAGCGGGAATGCGTGCTCCTCAATGCAGCACATGCCGCCGTCGGTTTCCGCCGCCCATTGCTCCGCCACATCCTCGGCAGTGTCGTTGTCCAGCACGTCACGCACGCGTTGCTCGGCATCCGGCCGGCTCGCATGCAGCGTCACGCGAGGCGTGAGGTTGTCGCCGTCGGTGTAGACGCTCCAGATAGTCACCGTCACAGGTGTGGGGCTGCCGGCGACGGCGGCGCGATAGGATGCCGCCGCTTCGTCGGCAGCGTCGACAGCTTCCTGAATCGTGCCGTCGGCATCGTCGAACATGCCGCGCATCTGGCTGATTTGGTGGGTGCAGGCGTCGAGCGCGCCGTCGAGTTCATGGGCGATGCGGCGCCAGTCCGGGGAAGGCGCAACCGGGTGGGCGTCGAGCTCGGCACAAATCTCCGGCCAGCGCTTGGCAAGACGTGCCGTCACGTCCGCGTGGTCGACGGCGGCGCCGGTCTCAAACTCCGGGTTGTCGGAACGAATGGCGCGCAGCACGGAAAGTGCGTTCCGACCCGCCGTGATATCCGCAACTGGGCGGCAAAGCCGCTCGCAAAGAGCCTCGATTTCATCATCTCCGAGCGGGTCGAACTCGCCGCCTCCGCTGGCGATGTCGTCCTCCTCATTCTGAACGCCCATGCGTTGGATCATGCGGAGCCCGGCGAGAATGATTGCGGTCTCCTGATCGTCAAGACCGGTCACCCTCTCGGCCTGTTCCGCGCCGTCACTGCGATTGTTCCAGGAGCCGCAGGCGTGGCACTTCCACTGCTCGTAAGTGCATTCGAACTCGTCCAAGCTGTCGATGTCGACGGGCTCCGAGCAGTTCGGGCAAGGTGTGAGCTTTGCGGTGGTTGCAGTGCCGGACATTTCTGGTCTCCTCATCGGGTGCCACTATTGGCGGTTTTGAGAAAATACGCAGCGGCTATGCTGCGATGGTCAACGGTTCAATTGCTGCCGGCGACGGTCTCAGGCTCGATAAAGTCGCGGATGTGTCCGTCGGACTCATCGAACACGTTTGTTATGCCGCGCTCGCCATCGACAGGCACATAAACGGTGAATGCCAGCCCTTGCGGTAATGGGTATTCGTCGATTTGCTCGACCGTTCCATGGCGACCGGCCGGCAAGTGGTGCTCAGTCCCTTCGTGGTCGTCACCGATGCACGGCACAAGTACACGAACGGCTTGCCCGACGCGGAAACCATTGGCGTTCTGTATTGCTTTCATTTCTCGATCCTCCAAATCAGCCGAACGCGGGGATAACGGAATCGGCCGTAGGGGCGGGACGTTCTGGGTCGATCCAGACTCGATAAGCGCCGCGCGACGGGAGCTTGCGCTTGCGGAGGCGCCCATCAACGAACGCGCGGCGGTATCTCTCGCCCTCCATGTGCGCGCCGCCGCCGCGCGCCGCCCGCGCGGCATCGATCATGTACCAGCAGAGTTTGAATAGCCCGCGGTCATCATCGCCGTAGCGCCACAGCGCATCCGCGAGCATGTCGTCGCCGCGCCACAGTTCCCAGCCGGCGCCGTGGTGAACGCGGACCAGCACGCCACAGAAATCGCCGACGGCCGCGCCGCCGCGGGCGAACGCCAGGAAGTGCACCGAGAAGCGATGCGACTCATAGGTGACGCCGGCGCTACCGTTGGCGCGGTCCTCGACAAAGCCGGGCAACTCGCGGCTGTGGACGATCGTTTCTGATCCGCAGATTTTCGCCGCCGGGTCGAGCTCGATCTCGCCACGGCCGCCAGGCCCGTAAATGTGGCCGCAGGTTTCGACGTTGATAAATGCGTGCATCTGCTCGGTCTCCTCGATTGTGCGCACAGTCGCGCGGTTCAAAAATCAGACGTAGCCGGGAGGGGGAATCGGCCGTAGCCGAGGGGGTTAGCGCAGCTCCTCGCATTGCGTGATGTGGCGTTCGATCATGTAGAACGGCCGCAGTTGCCGGCAGTGCGGGCAGCGCGATTTGCGGACCGCTTGGCGGCGCTGCTTCATGGTAGCGGCACCCTGCCATCTCGCCGCGCAGCTGCGGCAAACTGTCGGGCGAATTCAACCCGGCTGGCTCGGCAGCCTTCCTGCAGGCGGCGGCGGTGGTGCGCGATCATGTCGACCGCGGCAAGGTGGCCGGGCCCGTTGTAGCAGCGCATCCCGCCGAACGAAGCTTCGGCGTAGATGTACCGGTGCGACGTCCCGCACGGGAGGATGATAGTTCGGCCGACGCGCCCGCCAGATGCGCGGCGCGCCTCTCGGATAGCGCGTGAAGCGGCGCGCCATTCGGTTTGCGTGGTCGGCGGCGCGCGGCGTGCCACCGCGTCGCAGAGCTCGGCAAAGGTCGGCGGGTTGCGTTTCATGGCGCGCCGCTCCTATGCCGCAACCCGCAGAACGCAAGGCGGCGCCGAAGGTCGCAACCGGTCAACCGGAGCAAGCCAAGACGTCGCCAGAAGCCGCGGCGGGATCTTGAACCGCGCCGCGCGGGCCCGCGGTGCGGCTGGGCTCGGCTCGGCATCGTTGCGCGCCGTCTTGGCAACTGCTGCAGCCGTCTCCGGCGGCGCGTGGTCGCGGGTCTCGGCAGCCGCGGGCGAAACCATGTCGGCAGCCAGCGGCGCCACCGGCGGCGCCGTATCCGCCACGGCGGCGCTTTCCGTCTCGGCAGCCGCCGCCGCATCGCTGGCCGGCGCGCCGTGGCCAGCGCCGCCGAGCTCGGAATCCGCCGCGCCCGGCCAGAACGTCATTACGGCCCAGGTCAGCCGCATGGCCGCATCGGTGAATGATCGGCGGCCGGCGCGCGTCGCCGCCTTGATCGCCGCGACCATTGCCGGCCGATCCTGCAGCCATTCGGTGGCGTCAACGCGGTCCGCGTCGGTGTATTCCGTCGGCGCCATGTCGCCGAGCCCGGCGGCGCGGTGCGCTCGCAGCGCGGTCCTGTAAGCGGCTTGCAGGTGCGCCTCGCGTTGCAGGTGGTCGGCGCCATCGCCAGCGGTGGCGTCGAATTCCGCCAGCGTTGCGGCGACGTTGAACGCGCCGCGGCGGAGCTCTGCGGTTCGCGCCGAACACTCTGCAGGATCGAATTCGGCGCCCGTGGTTTCGCACACCGCGGAAACGATCGCGGGAACGTCGACGCATTGCGAGTCGTCGGATGTCCGTCCGTAGCGGATAGCGATGCGGGCTTGATAGAACGCCGAAGCGACGCGGAGCGCTCGACCGATATTGATCGGTTTACCCGAGAGCGAAACCGCCGGCGCGCGGACCGTTTCGCCATCGGCGAATGTCACCACCACCACGGGAGATTTCCCGAGGCGCTTGGATGAAACCGAGTTGACGGAATAATCCGACCACGGCGCAAAGCGACTCGGCTCGGCAGCCTGCGCCGCCGTCTTAGCAGTCCTGGAAGCCGGCAATGCGAGACGCAGCATATCGGCGACCGCGCGCCAATTCGCGTTCTGCGGATCGGCGGTCGCGGTGTCGTAAGCGATGATCGCCAGCGCCTTGCGGTCCGATGCCTTGGCCGCGCGGACCGATGCCGGGTTGACGGGTTGCATGGTGACTCCTCCTAAGGTGCGCACAGTTGCGCGGTTGCGGTGGCGTTTCGTGCTGCGGCGCTGCGGCGCGCCGCAGTGTCGAAACGTCAAAGGCACGAATTCAGAAACGCTCGTTTGCCGGTGCGCTCGACTTGGCGGCGGATACGCTTGCGGTCGAATTTGATCGGGATGCGTTTCGTCGACATTGTCCGGGCTCCTCTAGGTTTGTGGCCACATTTGGCCGGTTCGGCGCTTGCCGATCATGCCGCGCACATCGTCGCGGCATGGGCTGCAATCGCGAGGGTGAGACGGCGCCGCCGGTAGAGCTCGGCCGCGCCGCCGCGGATCAGGCGGCGAGGGGGACGCCTTTCAGCTTCGCCATTTCGGCCGCCAAGGTGAACAGCGCCCGGTTCAACTTGACGTCTTGATCGATGCCATTGACGCCGCGGGTGGTGACACGACGCGGACGGTTGTTAGCATCCCGACCAATTGCCCGGAGCCCGCCGCGAATTGCGTTTTCCTGTGCAACGTTAAACGTCGTCCAGAGATCATTCGCCATATCGTCGCGGCGGCGCGGTCGGACCATCTGCGCGGGAGTGATCGGCGTGTCAGTGTTGCCGTCGGCATCGCCGAACCGCAGGAGCCGAGCCGAGGCGCCGAACGCTTCCCGTTCGCGTTCGGTCAAAGTAATCCGCGACCACTGATCCGGTGCGGCAAGCGACTTCTGGGCTTCGCTCAGCACGGAATAGGTCCCCTCGATTACTTTGCTCGCAACGTCACCGGAATGGCGGACCTTGACGGTTTCGATGGTCGATTCCTGCGAAACCAGCGAATTCATGCACCGGATACGGAACAAACCCGCCAGCAGATCATAAGCGGACGTGCCGTCGTTCGCGTTCTTCAGAAGGATTTCGCAAATCGTGTCGCCAACCTGATACGCCTTGACGTTATCGAAGCGGCGAAGCCGGATCAGGTGTTTTGCATAGTCGCGGCGGTCACCCTCGCGCGCCATCGCTTGCTTCGCGCCTACCGGCTCGAAACCTTCCTTTCGCAGCTGGTCGAGTACGGCAATCGTCGGGATCGGCTGGAAACGATCGGAGCGCGAATGATGCGCCGTGGTCGCGAAGATTGAAGGCGCGACCTTGAACAGTTCCTCATTCGTCAGCGGGCGGCCGGTGTCAAAGCGAGCGGTGGCGGTGTAAATTCGCATAGTCTGTCCTCATTGGGTGCCACAGTTGGCGGTTTGAAGCAGGAGCGCTTCCCATTGCGCCGGCCAAACCGGCGCAAGGCGGAAGCGTTCATAGTTAGCGCATTGCCAGAATTGAAACGCTCAGCCGATAGCGGAAACCGAGATAACAACCGCGTTCCGTGCCGTCCTGGTTCATCACGAAGCGCGCTTCAACTGTCGCGGTGCCGTCACGGTGGCGGCGCTTGACGATGGCGCTAACTCGGTCCCCGTGTCCGCATTTGTAAGAGACGGGCGCGCCCTTGGCGATCTTATGCGAGTTCATGGTAACGGCTCGAGTTCATCACAGAGGCAACGGCGACGCGCGCGGTAGCGATCAAGTCGCGGCGCGTGGCCGATATGCTCGGATCGGCTACGGCCAGGCGGTCGGCGGAGCACATCAGGCGATGCGCGGCCGCGGCGTGGCCGGAGGTCAGCGCCGCAGCGGCGTCTAGCATGAGACCTTTGATTGTGTTGCTGTGCATGTTGTCCTCGTTCGGTGGTCACAGTTGACCGGTTGCGGGGAGTTAGGTGCGGCGGACCTTCCGACGGTGGCGCCGCGGCGTGGCCGGCGCTTCCAACCACATAATCAGGACGCCAACGGCCATGCTTAGGACGGTGGCCGGCAGGATCGGCTGTTCAATGCAGAGGGAAAGAATTGCGGACATTTTGTCCGGGTCCTCATTCGGTGGCCACATTCGGCCGGTGTCCGCACCATACAGAAGCCGGGCGCGGCGTCAAGCGGAAAACACAAAATAAATCAGAAAACGCCGAAAATATCACAAATCAGGTCGGCGGCGCACGCTTTTAGGCTTGGCGCCCATATGGCTAGCTGTTAGGGTTGTGATTGTCAGCAAGGGCTGGCGCCCGCGCCTCGGGGATCAGGGGCGGAGACCGAAAATGACCAACCACCCGAACCGCCAGCAGACGCAGTTTTTCGCCCGCACCAATTCCTATGGCAGCGATACGTCGGTCGGCTTCGACAACACCTTTTCGGCGATTGTTTTCGAGAGCCGCGCGGCGCGGGACGCATACGTGGCGGAAAATTCCGAAATCAACCTTGCGGTTAAGCCCTTGACCAAGGCGCAGGCCCTTAAGCTCGCCGACCGCAACGGCGACACGAGCTACCTACCGACCGTCGATGGTCGCTACATCGCGATCAAGTAATCCATGACCAACCTCATTGAGATTTACCGCCGCTTCCCGGATCGGGAAGCGGCTGGCGCTGCCATAAAGTTAGTTCTGCAGTGGTGTCATTTGTGGGCCACCGCCCGGATTGCCTCCAAAACATGGCGTAGCGCCCGCATTTCGGCGCGCCCCTCTGGCGTCCAAGGATCAAGCCCGACTTCGATCGCGGAGCAGGCGAGAGCAACGGTCCGCCCGGCGCCGTTCTGGCGGTAGTTGGTCGGGCCGTTCGTTGAGACACCGAGTTGCCTTGCGGCCATGTGATTCGGAATGCGTAAGCCCTCCTGCCAGTCTCGGAAGGCCTCTGCAGTCATCGCTGTTTCTTTCTTCGCGGCCATGCTTCCCCTGCGCTGTGCATATTCGGTTTGTGGAAGTGTCCCGAACGAGTATCGCTGGATTGTGAAACCGGGCAAGCGGCGGCCGCCTTTGGCAACCATCCGTCAACGCTTTGCGATCCCCGAGCGATTTGACAGCCGACTCAATCGGTGATTCACAAGCGGCACGGTCGGCGATTGCGCCACCGCTAACCCGCCGCGGTTCAACCCGTCGGCGGGTTTCGCGTTTCCGGGCCATGGCCACGGCGCCGCCAAGCGACGCACCGAACGCCGCCACCAGTCACCACCCCTCACCACGGGCAACCCGTGGTCTCTGATCAGAGCAGGGAAGTTGCCCGGGCATCCCCGGGCATTGCGGGGGGCTTCCCCGGAAGCCGCGCACCACCGCGGCCAGCCATCGCCGCGCCAGATCAACGCGCCTCGAAGCCTTCGATGCAGCCAGGCCGCAAACCCTTCGGCGCGGTCGCTCTCGGACGCATTCCGGTACCGCACCCCCCGGGGGCAACTTCCCGACGAACCGACGGGCCGCCACCGCTCGGGGTCTCACGCGCACGATTTTTTTGGGGCGGCCGGAATTTTGGGGCCGTGAGCAGAAAATGACCGAAAATACCGACGATGTCGGTTCTGCCGAAAAAATGGGCGAAACTTCTGAGCGCAATGCCAAACCCGCTCGGAAGGTGAAGCCGAAAAAATCGTCACGGCCAGCGAAGAAGGCGGCGCGCAAAACTTCCCCGGGCCGACCGCCCTGGCAGCCCTCGGTCGAGGACCGGATGACCGTCGAGCAGCTGAAGTACGCCGGTGAATCCGATGCGATGATCGCGCGGTCGTTGAAAGTCGATGTCGATACGCTGCGCAAGCACTGCGCGTATGAGCTCGAGAACGGCTACGCCAATCGGCGCCGCGAGGTGACGAGGCTGATGTTCGAGCAGGCCAGCAAAGGCGCCGGATGGGCGATCAAGCGGCTGGACGAAATCGGAAAGGTGTCGCGCGCGGCGGCCGCTGTCGGCGATCGCGGCAAGGCGCAGCCGCAGTCGCCGCCGAAGCCGCCGAAGCTCGGCAAGAAGGAGGAGCGTCAGGCCGCGGCAGAGAACGTTGGCGGCAAGTTCAAGGCGCCTGAGCCGCCGAAGCTGGTCGTGAACAATGGCAGCAAGGCCTGATGGCTGGAGCGGCCCGGATCTGGTCGACCGCGTGCCCGGATTGGGAACGCAGGATCGTTAATCGGGAAAGCCTGGTCCCCTTCCAGCCGCTGTTCCCCGACGAAGCGTACGCGGCGCTCGAGGTCTTCAAGTCGCTCCATATCGTGGACGCGACGCCGATCGAGGATCCCGTCACCGGCGAGATGCGGCCGCCGACGTTCGGCGAGGCCGGCGAGCAATGGGTCTTCGATTTTGTGCTCGCCATCTTCGGCGCGTACGACCACTCGACGGCGAAGCGGCTGATCGACGAGTTCTTCCTGCTGATCAGCAAGAAGAACGGCAAGTCGACCATCGCCGCCGGCATCATGATCACAGCGCTGATCCGCAACTGGCGGCCGTCTGCCCAACTGCTGATCTTGGCGCCAACGATCGAGATCGCGAAGAACTCGTTCGACCCTGCGCGCGATATGGTCTATCGCGACCCGGAGCTGATCGATCTTCTCCACGTTCAGGAGAACTTACGGCAGATTACGCACCGGATCACGAACGCGGTGCTCCGAGTTGTCTCTGCTGACGCAAAAACGGTAGGTGGCAAAAAAGCATCATTCGTTCTGATCGACGAGCTCTGGCTGTTCGGGAGACAACCCAACGCGGAGGCGATGTTTCGCGAAGCGACAGGAGGTCTGGTCTCGCGCCCAGAAGGCTTCGTCATCTACCTATCGACACATTCCGACGAAGCACCGACAGGGATCTTTCTTGAGAAGCTGAACCTGTATCGCGACATTCGCGACGGCAAAATCGTCGACCCGAAGAAGTTCGGGATGCTCTACGAGTATCCGCAGGAACTGCTTGACGCAGAGGCATATCTCGATCCGGCGTATTTCTACGTTACTAATCCGAACCTCGATATCTCAGTCTTCTCGAGTTGGATCGCCGATAAGCTTGCTGAGGCAAAGCGTGGTGATAAGTCAGGGCTCAACGTCTTTCTAGCGAAACACCTCAATGTCCAGATCGGAACGAAACTGCGCGCTGACCGCTGGGCCGGCGCAGATTTCTGGGATCTTGGGAAGGGAAGGGTGCTTAGCCTCGGCGATTTGCTCCGTCGTAGCGAAGTCGTCGTCATCGGAATCGACGGCGGCGGACTGGACGATCTTCTCGGTCTTGCTGTGCTCGGGCGCGAACGCAAGACCGGTAGATGGCTGCTGTGGTGCCGCGCATGGGCGCACGAGATTGTGCTTGAACGGCGAAAGAAGATCGTCAGCGATCTGAAGAAGTTCGAGCAGGAAGAGACACTCACGATTGTCAAAGTGCCTGGCGACGACGTCGCCGCGGTTGCCGATATCGTCATGCAGGTCGAGGAAGAGGGGCTTCTCGCGGATGAGCATGCCATCGCGGTAGATAGCGTCGGAATTGGCGATATCGTCGACGAGCTTACTTCGGAAGAACGCGGGATCAATGCCAGCCGGATCGTTGGTATCTCGCAAGGCTGGAAGCTGAACGGAGCTATCAAGACTACAGAGCGCCGTGTCGCTGGAAACATGCTGGTCCACGAGCACTCCGAGTTGATGAGATGGTGTGTTGGCAACGCCAAGGCCGAAGCCAAGGGAAACGCGACGGCAATCAACAAAGCCGCCAGCGGGTCGGCGAAGATCGACCCGTTGATGGCGGTTTTCAACGCGGTGTCGCTCATGGCGCTCAACCCGCAGCCGGCCGGATCCGCGTACGAAGACGAAGACGTTCTGGTTTGAAGTGGAGTTAGTTATGCCCGAGCTCGCCGAGCGAGAGTTGTTCGCACTTGATCGTCTGCCGGCCGATGGGGCGATAGTGATTGTTTCGAGCCCCGAAATCCGGTCTCACGTTCGGCGCGAGATCAACGATGAGTTCGGTTCAGAAGTGACCGGCAAGACGAAAGTGATCGTCGGCGTGAGCCGTGAGCAGATCGCTGATGCTCTTGTTGGTGTTCGCGTTCCGGTGTTTCTGCACGAAGCGTTCGTCGCGAACGCGCCGAAGGATGCCGCAGAGTTTGCCGCCTCCATGGCGCGCAGCGTGAACACGGTGGTGGCATCGCGCAAGCGCCTTCGCGGTTGATGCCATGCGCGGCCGGCCGAATGATGTGGCCGGCGCACCCGCGGAAGTAATCGGCTCCTCGTAGACGTTCTGGTGTGACGCCCGCGGCCCCGCGGAGGCCGACCGCCGACGCACGCATGATCATCAGGACGGTCAGCCAATGGGTTGGATCAATAACACCGTCGCGGCGATCTGGTCGCTGGGGCGGAGGGCCGACGACTCGGAAGATCAGGAGCGTTACGGCGACGACGCCGACTTCTGGTTCGCCGCGCCCGGCCGGAAGACGCCATCCGGAAAGAGGGTGACCGCAGATCTCGCCTTGAAGGCGTCGGCGGTCTTCGCCTGCATCAAGGTCTTGGCAGAGACGATGGGAAGCCTGCCGTTGCAGGTCTACCGGAAGCTGCCGGACGGAAGCCTCGAGCCGGCGAACGATCATCCGGTTGGTGATCTGATCCGATACCAGCCGAACAAGATTCAGACGGCGGTCGAGTTCTGGGAGACCACGATCCTGCATGCCGCTCTGCGCGGCACTGGGTATGCGGAGATCGTCTCAGGTCCGCGAGGGGCTGTCGACCAGCTGCGATCGCTGCATGCAGATCGCGTCGTACAGGAGCTTCTGCCAGACGGAACTCTGAGGTTTCGGGTAACCGATCCGTTCACCGGACGGACGCGAGTGCTGCTGCAGGAAGAGGTCTTCCGGATCCCGGGTCTTTCGAGCGACGGCGTCAACGGGTTGCGAGCTGTCGACCTCGCCGCGGATGCGATCGGCCTCGGCATGTCGGCCGACGAGTACGCGTCGCGGGTATTTTCGAACAGCCTGAACATCGGCGGCTTTCTCTCCGCGCAAAAGCGCATGTCGGTCCAGGCGCAGCGTCGCCTGATCTCAAAGCTGATGGAGCTCTACGCCGGCGGCAACAACTCCGGCCGGCCGATGCTGTTGCAGGACGGCATCAAGTTCGAAAAGGCGTCGATGGACGCCAGCGAAGCCCAGCTGCTTGAGGCGCGGAAGTGGCAGATCGCCGAAGTTGCGCGGTTCTGGCGGATTCCGCTGCACATGCTCGGTATCGACGACCAAACCAATCGGTCGACGGTGGAAGAGCAGTCGATCAACTTCGTCAAGTACACGATCCGGCCGTGGGCGCGCAGAATTGAGCAAGCCATCAGGCGCGACCTGATCACCGCGACGAACCTGTACGAAGCGAAGTTCAACCTCGATGCCCTGGAGCGCGGCAACCTGACCGCGCGGGCTGAATACTTCTCCAAGGCTCTCGGCGCCGGCGGCGCTCCGGCCTGGCTGACACAGAACGAGGTTCGCCTCATCGAGGGCTGGAACCGCCGTCCGGAGCCGTGGGCTGATGTGCTGCCGCAGGGATCGATGGCGCAGCGCTCCGACAACACGCAGCCTCCATCAGATCCGCCTGCGAATTCCGCACTGGTCGAACCTGAGCCGCCGAAGGCGATCGAGGATCAGCGGATCGATGGCGGCGCTCTGCGGGTGGCGCAGAAGGAAAATAAGGCGGTTCGCAAGGCGCTGATGCGCCTGGCGGCAAAGCCGGACGAATTCCGGGAGTGGGTGGCCGCATTCTACGGCGGCCACGTTAGCTTCGTCATGGAGACGCTCGGCTTCGACAGGACAAAGGCGCGCCGATACTGCGCGTTTCAGCGCGACGAGCTGATCGCCGCGAACGATATCGAGGCCGTGGTGGATCGGCGCGAGCAGGAGCTCGCCAAGGTGCTCAGCGCGGCCGTCAAGGTGCAGGGAGTTGCAGATGGGCGCAATGCAGCGGTTCAAGCGTGAGATCCGAAACAGCATCGGGGCTCCGCTTGCCTACGAGATGCGGCACGGGTTCGGCGCATCTCTATCGGTATTGTTGGAACGCATCGCGCGTGGAGAGCGCGTGCACGACGGCGAGATCAAGGAGTTCTTCTCGGATCGCCGCGCCGATGCTGAGGACGGCATTGAGCCGGAACACATCACCGCGTTCTCAGGTCAGCAGCTCGTCCCGAGCGCGAAGCAGGGGAAGTTCACCGCGGTAGTCCCGGTGCAGGGAATTGCTCTCTACGATCTCGAGTACCAGCCGTATTGCTTCAGCACGAAGCTGCTGGCAGAGACCATGAACGAGATGGCCGCGGACCCGGCGATTGATCAGATCGTTCTGATCATCGACACGCCTGGCGGTCGGGTGACCGGAACGCCGGAAGCTGCCGATGCGGTGTTCAATGCCCGCAAGGCGAAGAAGGTTACGGCGGTCATTGACCCGTTGTGCGCATCGGCTGGTTACTGGATCGCTTCGCAAGCGACCACCATCATCGCTGTTCCGTCTGCGGACGTCGGATCGGTTGGCGTGTTCATGATGCACACCGACTGCTCAGCGATGCTCAAGGACGCCGGTATCAAGCCGACGTTCATCTATGCCGGCGAGTACAAGACCGAGGGAAACGCGTACGAGCCGCTGTCGGATGAGGCGCGTAACTACTACCAGACCGAAGTCGATCAGACTTATCGCGATTTCATCGGCGGTGTTGCGCGCGGACGCAGGATGAAGGCCGACGCCGTGATCAATACGTTCGGCAAGGGCCGGTGCATGTCGGCTCAGATGGCAAAAAGCGTCGGCATGATCGACGACATCCAGTCGATGCGCACCGCTCTTCTCGGGTGCGGAGTACAGCTGCAGCCCGCTGACGCACGAAGGCGCCGCGGTTGTGAGGATGGCACTCCGCCGACGTCCGCTGCCGGCGGAGAAGAGCCGGCGGCTGAGCAGGACAAGGCCGCGAATTCGGCCACCACGGTGAGTGAAGAGCCCGCGCTGTATCAGGTGGTCACGACGGTCGACGGAGACATTAGCGGCGTCAGCCTTTCCGCCGTCGCGAGTCTTTCCGCGGTCGCGGCCAACGTCGGAGAGCTTGTCGTTGATGTTGTAGCGCTCTTCGGGGACGCGCGGGCGATCGTGTTCAGGCAGGACTCGGACGGAGATCAGAAGAAGGTCTTCGTTGTCGAAGACTGGCCGAAGCAAGCGAAGCTCGACCCTGCAATCCTAGAGCGCGGTCTCGCGAGTTGTGTCGGAAACACTGTGACCGTCGCGGTCGCGAACGGCGCAGCTGTCTACACGAAGCTTGGCGAGAACGCGGCTGGCGAATGGCTCTGCGTACTGGAGCCGAATGCGTCGTTCTCTTCGCCGCCGCCGACGGCGGAAGAGCGCGCCAGCGCCGAGCGCGCTGCGCGCCGCCGCCGTCTCGCGCTCGCCAGCCTCTCCTGATGATCGGAGCGAACATGAACAAGCAGTTCGTGAGCCTTGCTGAATTCCTTGTCGCCGTGCTCGGCGCCGGCGGCGAAGTCTCGGATCGTCGGCTGCAGGTTAAGTCGGTGGCGACCGGTCAGTATGAGGGGGGCGGATCGGCCGGCGGCTACCTTGTCCCTGACGACATCGCGTTGGGGCTGTGGTCGCGGGTCTACGACACCGGTCGGATCTTGGCGCGGTGCGATGAGCAGATGACCTCCGGGAGGAAGGCGTTCCGCATCCCGGCGATCAAGGAAGGGTCGCGCGCTGAAGGCAGCCGCTTCGGCGGCGCCAGGATGCTCTGGACGGATGAGGGTGGCACCGGCGATCCGTCTGGGATCGATGTCGAGCTGCTCAAGCTCGAACTGAAGAAGCTGTTGGGCTTGATCTATGCGTCCGACGAGCTGCTCGAGGACGGACCCGCTCTGCAATCACTGGTCGAGCGGCTGTTCGCCCTGGAGGCTGCATTCGCGATCGAAGACGGGATCGTGAACGGAGACGGCGTCGGCAAGCCGCTTGGGATCATGAAGAGTGGTGCGCTGATCGTGGTTGCGCCAGAGGCGGGCCAAGCCGCCGGCTCCGTCACCAGGAAGAATCTCGTCGATATGGCGAGCCGGTTGTGGGGGCCGTCGCATCGCGAAGCGATCTGGCTCATGGGCAACGACATCTTCGCGAAGATCGTGGAGCTTGAAGAGGAGCTCGGCCTCGAGCTCTTCACTGAAGGTGCGGAGCCTGGCTCGCGCCTGCTGCTCCAGATGCCCGTCGAGCTCTGCGAATACACGTCGCCGATCGGTTCATCCGGTGACCTGATGCTGTGCGACTTCAGCCAGTACCTGCTGATCAAGAACGACCCGCAGATGCTGAGTTCGATCCACGTATCCTTCGACACTGACGAAACGGCGTTCAAGACGCGGTATCGCGTCGACGGGCAGCCGGCCTGGGCAACGCCGATCACGCCGAAGAACTCTGACAACACCCAGTCGCCTTTCATCGCGCTCGGCGAACGCAAGTAGCAACAGCGCACCGAATTCGTGGAGTAGCGGCTCTGTTGAGACCGTGATCTCCGCGTGTCTAGGCGGGCTCATTTGAGCCCCGATTGAACTAACACCCGAAACTGACGATCAAAGCGCCCCCTCGCCGGGCGCTTTTTGCGTTTGGAGACAATGTGATGCGTATCAAGACCCTGCGGGACAAGAAGGCGGCGCTCCTGAAGGAGGCCGGCGAACTGACCGCGAAGGAAGACGCCAACACGATTACCACGGAAGAGACCGCGCGGTTGGCGGCGATCGTCGACACCGAGCTGCCGGCCGTGAACTCGCAGATCGCCCGCGAGGAAACGCTGATGGACGAGCGCCGCTCCATGGAGTCGGCGTCGAACCTCAACGGTCAGACCGAAGAGGAACACGCCTCGACTGTGCCGGCCGAGCCGACGAAGAAGTTCGGTTCGCTCGGCGAGCAGATGCAGGCAATCGTCGCTGCTGGCCGCAAGCTGGGCGTCGATGATCGCCTGCAGTGGAACGCTGCGAGCGGCATGAACGAGGGCGGCGGCGCGGATGGCGGCTATCTCGTGCAGCAGGACTTCGTGCCCGAGCTGATGCGCCGCGCCTATGAGCGCAGCGATCTGCTGGCGCGTACCCGTCAGCTGCCGGTCGGCCCGAACTCCAACGGCGTCAAGATCAATGCGCTGAGGGACTCGAGCCGCAAGAACGGCACGCGGTTCGGCGGTGCCCAGGCGTTCTGGACCGGTGAAGGCCAGCAGAAGATCGGTACGGACCTGAAGTTCCGGCAGATGGACATGCGGCTGCACAAGCTGACCGGCCTGCTGTACGCGACGGACGAGATGCTCGATGACTCGGCGCTGCTCGGCGCTCTGATCCCCGAGATCTTCGGCGACGAGTTCGCGTTCAAGATCGACGACGCGATCTTCGAAGGCGTCGGCAGCGGCATGCCGCTCGGCGTGATGAAGTCGGGCGCGCTGGTCACCGTCGCGCCGGAAAGCGGGCAGGGCGCCGACACCGTGGTGGTCGAGAACATCGTCAAGATGTGGGCCCGCATGTGGCTGCGTAGCCGCGGTTCGATGATCTGGACGATCAACCAGCAGATCGAGCCGCAGCTCATGACGATGAAGATCGGCAACACGCCGATCTACCTGCCGCAGGGCACCATCGAAGGCGAACCGTTCTCGCGTCTGCTCGGCCGCCCGGTTGTGCCGACCGAGTTCAATTCCCAGCTCGGCGACAAGGGCGACATCGTCGCCATGGATCTCCAGCAGTACCTGACGATCCAGAAGGGCGGCATCAAGCAGGACATCTCGATCCACGCCCGCTTCATCAACGACGAGACCACGTTCCGCTTCGTCGTGCGGATGGACGGCCAGCCGATCTGGGACACCCCGCTGGAGCCGTTCAAGGGCTCCGACACGCTCAGCCCGTTCGTGACGCTCGGCGAGCGCGCGTAACCCACCTCGGCGGCGCCGGCGAGGTCGGCGCCGCTCGTTTCCACCAGTTCACCGCCGGGAAATCCGGACACGGGAGTGAAGTCAATGTTGAACGCGAAAGCGAGCGAGCAGATCGCAGTGCTCGGAGTGATCAGCCCGGCCTCGATTGCGGCCGGCACCGCCGACACCGCGTGGATCGACACCGCGAAGGTTCCCTGCCTCATGGCCATCATCAAGGCCGGAGTGCTCGGCGCGAGTGCGACGATCGATGCCAAGTTCCGCCAGGCTCAGGACAGCTCCGGCACCGGCGCCAAGGATGTGAGCGGGAAGGCGATCGTCCAGATGACCAAGGCCGCCTCGGACAACAAGCAGGCGATCCTCGATCTCAATACCGGCGATCTCGACAAGCAGAACGGGTTCACCTTCGTGCAGCTGCGGATCACCGTGGCGACGGCGGCGAGCCTCGCCGATGCGGTCGTGCTCGGCATCAATCCGCGCTACTCGCCGGCGAGCGACAGCAACCTGACCAGCGTCGCGGCCGCGGTCTAGTCCGTAGCCGCACACTGAGCAAAGGGCGCTCCGGCGACGGGGCGCCCTGAAGCTGTGCAGCTCAACACATGGGAGAGAGCGAAATGGACGAGAACGTCAGCATCAAGTTCACCGAAACGCGAGTGGTCGACGATCACCGCAAGGGAACACCGGAAGAGCAGCGCTTCGTCGCTGGCAAAACCTATGAGATGTCGGCGCGATCGGCCGATCGGTGGGTCAAGCGCGGCGTCGCGGAATGGGCGAGCGATGACGACCGCACCAAGGCGGCGGGAGCATCGGCTGACGTCAATCTCGTCATCTCCGATCTCAATCGCCGCCAACTCGGAACGGCGTCCTTGCCGAACAAGGACGGTCAGCAGGATCTCGAGCTCGACGGCGGCGGCGACAAATCTGTCCTCAAGACAGACTACAATGATCTCAAGGTCGCCGAGCTGAAGGCGCTGCTCGAGACGCGCGGCATCCCGGGCGGCGACGTCAAGACCAAGGCCGACGCCGTCAAGCTGTTGGAGCGTGACGACGTTGTGAAGGCTGCGATCGCTTCTGGCGATTACGATGCTCTGCATGTCGACGAGCTGAAGTCGCTTGCCGAGCAGGACTTCATCGACATCACCGGCCTCACGACCAAGGCTGAAATCGTCGACGCGATCAAAGCGCACGCGAAGAGCTGATGTCGGCAACGCTGGCGGGCGGGGATACGTCCCCGCAGCCAATGCCTTCTGGAGTAGCTGCCGATGTTCACCGTGATCACCCGAGCCACGAGCCGGCAGCTCACGACGCTCGACAACCTTAAGCTTGAGCTCGACATCTCGGGAACGGCGCAGGACGAAAAGCTGCAGCGACTGATCGACCGCGCTTCTGCGGCTGTCTGCTCATACCTCCGCGTTCCTGCGGCGAATGACGGATCGGTCACGCTTGGCCTTGAAACAATCGCCGAGACCTTCTGGCAAAGCCCTTGGACAGGATCGCGTTACAACACGCTGATGCTGGCCAGGATGCCGGTGACAGAGGTCGTGTCCGTTGTCGCCGCTGGCGAACCGATCGACCTCGATGACATCGAAATCGACGGAGCCGCCGGGATTCTACGTCGGGTCCGCGGCAGCAGTTTACGCGCAGCTGAATGCGGCCGCCGGAGAACGGTGGTGACTTACAAGGCCGGATGGACGCTGCCGGGAACGGCGGACTTCACGTTGCCGCTTCCGATTGAGGGGGCAACGATTGGGCTGATCCGCGGAGCGCGGTTCGCCGCGACACGCGATCCTGCTGTGAAGTCGGAATGGACAACTGATATCGAGCGGGTCGACTACTGGGTTGGCCAGATCGGCGAGAACGGGGCATTTCCGCCGGATATTGCCGCTACTCTTGACCCGTTCTGCTATGAGTCGGTGGGATAATGGACGATGCCGCTGCGGCGCGCGCAAGGCGCGGGATCAACCGTCGGGGCCACCTCATAAGCTTCCGGCGGATGACGAAGACGTTGCCGCTCGCGATTCAGAGCCAGGCTGACGTCAAGGCGATCGTCGAGGGGTATTCGCCGGATGAGTTTGCACCTGGTATCACGGCCGGGACTCGCAAGATCATCGTCTCGATCCTTGATCTTCGGGACGCAGGGTTTCCACTCCCGCTCACCAAACTCGACAACGTCTACATCGGCGGTCTGAAGACGACGATCAACACGATCGACCCAGACCATCGAGAGTACCAAGGATGCCTTGAGATCGTCACCGAGGGTCAGTGATGGCGAGGATTTCGACCTTCGCCCGCGATCTGCAGCTGGCGACCGCCGGCATCGCGCCGGAGAACATCGCGCGAGAGCTTGCAGCGTTCGCGAAGCGCGAGCTGCTCAAGGCAATCCATGAAGGTGAGGCGTCAGATCAGTACGATCGGTACGTCAATGGAAGGTTAGGTGCGCCAGAGGAAAGCGTACAGCCGCCCGGGCCGATCCTCTATGTGTTCAAGTATTGGCGCGAGATCGTAGAATTCGCGCTGGATACGCTCATTGAGCGATCGCCAGAAAAGTCGGGGCGCTACAAGCAATCGTGGTTCGTGATGCTGCCCGGCGGTGGTCGCGTGCAAGACATTGACGCGATCCCAATCAATGCGACCGTGATCATCTGCAACGACCAACCGTACTCGCGGAAGATCGACGTGGGGCACATGCGAATGTCGGTGCCTCCTGGAGTAGTTGAAGATGGCCGTAAGGCCGTCTTGTCCAGGTACGGTAATATCGTGACGGCCAAGCGCACAATGATTCCGCTTCCAAATGGGTATGTCCTCAAGGGGCGGTTTCGTCGCGGGTATCGCACATACGCGCGGAAGAAGCTCCGTAAAGACACCCAGGCAGGCGCGCAGATGACGTATCCGGCGCTCGTTCTGTCGATGAAGGTTAGCTGATGGATGCGCCCTACGACGACGTCTATGACGCGATCAAAGAGCATCTGGACAACAACTGGGATTCGACGCTCGCGTCGATCTATTTCGAGAACGACTACAAAAACGACGAACCGGACGACGCGCCTGATGTTTGGGTCCTCGTCGTGCTCGACACAAACCTCTACGCGCAGCAGTCGATCGGCGGCGGAGACGACGCCGCTGATAATCGCTGGGATGAGGATGGAACGTTGTGGTTCCATGTGTTCGTGCCGCGCGGCATCGGTTCGCGCGAGTCTCGGCGTATAGCGAAGGCTCTGGCGAACCTGTTTCGCGGTGTCAAGCTTCTGGACGGTGAACTCGAGTTCCTCGACGCAGATCTCGGGAGCCGCGCCGCACGAGGAACTGCCAACGTTTATGCGACGGCCGTCTCAATTGATTGGCGTCGCCCCGAAGCACAATGAGGGAAAGCCGATGTCCGAATTCAAGGTTGTGAAGCCATTCAAGACTGTGAACCGCCGGCTGGTCGAAGGTTCCACGATCGGCGATGGCGAGGATATCTCGCCGTTCACGCGCGAAGAGCGTGAGAAGAACGGGTTCATCAGGAAGTCTGCTGCACCTGAGCCGGTCTCTCAGCCAATCGATGAAGAGCCAGCTCGAGTGCTGCCGCAGAAGGCGCGCCGGCCGCAGAGCGGTGCCGAGTAGTAGTTCAAGCTTGCAAGATCAGGGTTTCGAGCAGGGCGCCGCGAGGCGCCTTTTTCATTGGGAGACATCGAGATGACGTCGTCGAACCGGATGTACTTGGCCCTTGTACGTGAGGGCACGCCAGGCACTCCGCCTGACACGCCGCGCATGCGCAAGATGCGCATCACCGGTGAGTCGTTGTCGTTCTCGCCGACTTACGTCGACTCCGAGGAGATGCGGGACGATCGGATGTTGGGAGATCCGATCAAGACGATGCAGTCGTCCGGCGGCGGCATCAACTTCGAGCTGTCCTATCCCGAGGACAATAGCCCGCTGTCGGAGCTGATCCGCTCGACCATGTTCAACCCGTGGGTGAATACCCCCACTTTCGAAAACGACGGTGCGGCCGACAGCGTGATCACGGATGCGGGTACCACGCTCGACACATTCGCGGTGGTCGGCGGTGGCGCGGCGGTGAAGCTCGGGCATCTCGTTCGAGCGACTGGGTTCGGCCAGTCAGCCAACAACCAGATTTTCCGGGCTGCGAGCGCAACCGACACGACAATCGTCGGCAGCGGTCTCAACTTGGTCGCGGAGGCGGCGCCGGCCGGCACCGCCAAGCTGAAGGTGGTCGG
The DNA here is from genome assembly GCF_010820945.1 of Rhodopseudomonas sp. BR0C11. NCBI lineage: Bacteria > Pseudomonadati > Pseudomonadota > Alphaproteobacteria > Hyphomicrobiales > Nitrobacteraceae > Rhodopseudomonas > Rhodopseudomonas sp. BR0C11. The sequence continues at coordinate 2,578 of NZ_QTKI01000001.1, read as the reverse complement.
TTTCCAAGGGGCTGCGGGCGACATCACGGCACTCGCCGACGGACTTGGATCGACAGCACTCGATTTCACGACGCTCGGGTTGACGGTCGGTCGGTGGCTGAAGATCGGCGGATCGGCTGATGCGTCCCAGTTCGCCTTCCTGGTCTCCGCCGGCGCGAAGAAGCGGAAGGCTGCTTGGGGCCGGGTGGTGAGCGTCACTGCGAACAAGATCACGCTGGACAACTTGCCGTCCAATTGGACGGCAGACGCCGGAACCGGGAAGACTATCAAGGTGTGGTTCGGCGATTGGATCGCGAACGGCGTATCGCCCACTTCGGTGACGATCGAGCGCGGGTTCATGGGGCAGGCGACCCCGTCCTACATCTGGAACTACGGCATGGTTGTGAATACCATGTCGCTCGACATCAACAGCGGTGACAAGATCAAGGGTTCCTTCAACATGATGGGGCTCGGTGGGGGCGCGGACACGACGCCGCTCGACGCCTCGCCGGATCCTGTCACGACGAACCTCGTCATGGCCGCGAACGCGAATGTCGGTCGCCTCGGGGTGGCCGGCGCTCAGCTGGTTGGCCCGAACTGGGCGAAGTCGCTGTCCTTCCAGATCGACAACAACCTTCGAGCACTCGACGCGGTCGATGATGACGCGCCCGTCGCGATCAACGACGGCGAGTGCAAGGTGACGGGGAAGTTGGAGACCTATTTCGGCAGCTTGGCCGAACTCCAGTCCTTCTATGCAGGCACGCCGCGGCAGATCAACGGCCGCGTCGACAAGGCCGGTCAAGCGGTGGTATTCCAGGCTCCACGAGCCATCTACCGCGGCGACGGAAACCCGTCGGCCTCGGCGAAGAACACCGACGTCATGCTCCCGCTTTCGTGGCAGTCGTCTCACGATCCTGCCACCAATGCTCACTTCATGATCGACCGGCTTCCGTATTTCGAAGCCTGATTTAATCGGCGGTCGGCTTTCTTCATGGGGCCGGCCGCTTCCCGTAGTTCTGGCGTGCTCCCGGAGTGGGTTGGTGCCCACGGAGGATTGGTGTCCTCGAGGAGCGGCCATTGCAGCGCCGGCGCAATGCCGGTGCATCTCCCTTGCTCCAACAAGGTGACACCAAATGTCCCCCCAGACGAAGACTGCTCACAAACCCGTCATCCTCAATTCACTGAAATCGGACATCGACAAGGAACGCGAAGGCGACTGGCAGGAGTCGACGGAAATTGGTCCTGGCGTCGCGTTCAAGGTGCGCAGCACCAACTATCCCGCCTATGCGGTGGCGCGTGATGCCGCTTCGGCGCGGCTCACGAGGAAGTATCCGAACGCATCGCTGTCCGCTGACCACGACGACTATCAGCCCATTCCGGAAGAGGTCCTGGCCGAGGTGAACGGCGAGATCATCGCTCAACACTTGCTGCTGGACTGGCGTGGCCTGGACATTCCGTACTCGCCGGATGCTGCACTCAGCGCGCTGACCGATGTTACGTTCCGGGTGCTCCGTAGCGCTGTCATGCTGGCGGCTACCCGCGTCGGTCGCTACGAGGTCAAGTTCGTCGAGGATACCTCAAAAAACTGAGGGGTGCCCTGCGCTACGAGCTCGAGCGCAAGGGCACCGACGAATGGCTGCGGCGGGTCGCAGAGGAAGAGGCTGATGCCGAGCACCTCGGCGAGTCTGCCGTCAGACCGGCCGATGCTCAGGTGCCGGAATGGTGCGGCACGGTGTGGCGCGCCTGGCATGCGCTTCGGTTCGACCGACACTACGGCGCGTTCGGCGGCCAGACGCAGATCTCCTTCCTCGCGATCGATCGCTACGCAGCCCGCTACGGCATCTCCGGAACTGAGTTCGAGACGTTCTTCGCGCTGATTTGCGCGATGGATGACGAGTACCTGCAGCACGTCGCCCGTGAGGCAGAGAAGACCAAGCCGCCGAAGGAAGAATGACCCAAAATGGCTGTCGCTCTCTCATCGCTGAGGGTCACGTCCGACATGGACGTGACTGGTTACGTCCGCGGCGCCGCCCAAAAGGTGGCCGCGGACCAGCAGATGATTGCGGCCGACCGGGCGCGCAATGCTTCGTTGGCGCAGGCCGATGCCGCACTGGCGCGCGCCGTCCCGGGGATGGCGTCGATCAGCAAGTCGCTGCTCGAAGGTTACAGCGCCGGTCAGCAGTTCGAAGGTGCGGTGCGGCGGATCGGCAATGCTGTCGATCGAGGCATGGGACTGGACCGGGCAAATGCGCTGCTGGATGCCGCGTACCGGAAGTTCGGACTTACAGCCGACGCGTCGGTGCTGGCGGCGCAGGGGTACGTGTCGATCGCCGAGGCCGTCGGCGTTCTGAACGGCCGGTATGAGCAGCTTGCCGAGGCCGCCGCGAGCGCGGCCGAGGCGGTGCAGCGTGCTTCGACCCAAGCCGGCATCAATGAATCGTTCGGCATCGGCGTATCGCCGGCAAAATCCGCGCAGGAGAGCGCGGACGCGTTCCTGGCCGAGTTCGGCGGTCTCGCCGGGATCGCGAAGGCCAAGGCGCAGGAAGCCGGCGCCGCGTTTGCCGCGGAGCTGGATTCCCGACTGGTTTCGGCTGCCAGC